>JANNFT010000365.1:0-19674 GCA_031380185.1 Pseudomonadota bacterium | reverse complement strand
GTCTTCGTACTTATTGATGGATGCGTGGGAAACCCCGACGCGTTAACCTAGATCGCGCAGTGATAGCCCAGCCGCCTTACGAGATCGATGGAGTCGAATGCTAAACATGGCTGTCCTCTTGTACCCAAATGGGTCGGTTGCAATGGTTTCCAAAAACGATTAACACAAGCGAAATTGTAAACCAAGTCCGTCACAAGTTCAAAATGCAAAATGAGGGGCAACAGGAAGCAAAGGCGCACCCGTCCGGACGCGAATTCGGTTTGAACCGGGAATCGAATTGGGGTTCGACATGTCAATTGGTCGAGCAGAAGGATCAGGCTAGTTCAGCGTCCGAAAAGGTAAATGCTCGCGAGCCGACAACGGCCAATCCTCGAATCCATGCCTTTTTGCCGGAAGTTTTTCTATCCCGCTCGATATGCGCACGCGGGTTGAGCGGGGAATTCGAGTAGCAAAGCTACGAGCGCACATTACTATAAATGCATTTAAAATCAATTAAATGAGTCGCTTCAATGTCTTTTTTTAATGCCCGAGAAAGACTCCGAAAAATATTTTTAAATCACTCTTGACAGTTACTAGACGACTGGTCTATTATTCGTTTCATGGACACGCGCAATACAACACGAGACGACATTATCCGAGTGGGACTCGAGATCCTGGGTGAAAAGGGTTTCAACGCCTGCGGGATTGATGCGGTGTTGAAATCAGCGAAAATTCCGAAAGGTTCGTTTTATTATTATTTCCCGAGTAAGGAAGAGTTCGGTCTGGCCGTCTTAGACTTATTCGCGCAACAAGCGAAAGCCCATGCCGAAGCGTATTTGCAAGATAAATCGTTGAGCCCGATGGCGCGGCTGCGTCGCTACCTGAAAGACGTGGCCGGCGAAATCGAAGAAGAAGGCTGCAAGCGCGGCTGCTTCCTCGGCAATATGACCCAGGAAATGGCCGGGCAAAACGATCGCTTTCGCGTCAAACTGAACGAGATTTGGGACGGCTGGAAACGGATCATCGCCGATTGCCTGCGCGAAGCGAAGGCGGCGAAAGAGTTGAGGCGCGATTCGAATGTGGATTTGTTGGCTGAGTTCATCATCGTTGGCATGGAAGGCGGAATGCTCCGCGCCAAGGTCAGCAAGACCTCATTGCCGATGAAGGATATGGCTGATATTTTGTTCGAACGAGTGCTGATTTAAGCCCTAAAACAATCCAACGCATTTTTTTTGAACTTTTAACTAACTGACTGGTCTATTAATTATAGTCGACCAGTCTACTTAAAGATAAGGAAGGCGAGGTCGATATGGCATGCAACTAACCGACATCCAAAAAGGAATAAGTCCCGTATTTGGGCAAGAGCGAACAAGATTTTTAACATTTTACGTTTTTCTAAACTTAACTTTCAGGAGATTAACCATGAACACCAAATTGATTGTTTCAAGTATCGCCGGTTTGAGTTTGATCGCAGTCAGCGCCTTAAGTAACGCGGCCGAGGTCAACCCATTATCGCCTTCGTACCAGAAATTTAACGTCGCGATCGCCGCACCCGTAACTGGCGATACTGCACGTTACGTCGATAATCGCAATCCGCTTGCCCCGACCTTCACCCACTCGGGTGAAACAGGCAATTGGGTAGCTACCGCTTTGCGCGCCGATCAACTTTATCGCGACATCGCGAACCCGCTGCATCCTGGTTTCAAGCGCATTTAACGAATTGATGTACGAACTAACTTTTGCAATTAATTTCATTTAGTTTAATTTAATTGGAGATACACAATGTTTAAGAAAGCCCTTAGCACTGCTACGTTTGCCGCAGTTGCTGCCACCACGATGTTTGCCGCGACTGCCCAAGCCGAAAATAGCCCGCTGCACCCTTCCTACTATCAAGTGAAGGCTGCCAACTCGGTCCCGGCTAAAATGAGCGGCGACGCGGCGCGTTACGTCGACGTTCGCAACCCGCTCAGCCCGTCGTTTAGCCGCAGCGGCGATGCGAACTGGATGGTAGCGTCCGATTTGAAGGTCGTTGCCTACGTCGACAGCCGCAATCCGCTGTCGCCAAGCTTCAAGCGCTAAGCAATCTGTTTCATGGGCTGCTTTCGCAAGTAGTCCGAGTTTGATTTTGTAGCAATTCCTCCTCCCCTGTTACCGGCTCCTTGCGAGCCGGTTTTTTTTGCTCGCAGCAAGCGTCCGGTATAATTCCTGAAACCGTATTTGACCGCTCCTGCGGTTATCCAACACCATGGCTCCAATGAAATTCTTCATATCTTGTGCGCTCACCGATTCGGTAAGAGGCCGCTACCGGGCAAATTGCACGGTTCCAGGATAAGGTTCGCCCCCCATCTGCTAGATACGCCTTACTTGCTTTCCCTGCATAAACTTCAATGCCGGCGCGGTGAACGAGAATTGTTCAACGGCGTGGAACTCACGCTCGCGCGCGGTGAACTGCTGCAAGTTGAGGGTCCGAACGGCAGCGGCAAAACCAGCTTGCTGCGCATCGTCGCGGGTTTGAGCGCGGCGGCAAGCGGCGAGATTCGTTGGCGTAACGAAACAATTGGCGAATTGGCGGAAGATTATTTTCGAGAGTTGCTTTACCTTGGCCACGCAGCCGCGATCAAAGACGAATTGACGACACTCGAAAACTTGCTGTTGACGCTGCAACTGTCCGGAGAAAAAGCGACATCTTCGAATGCGCAACAGGCGTTGGCGGAAGCGGGGCTGAAAGACCGTTTACACTTGCCGGCGAAATATTTGTCGCAAGGGCAACGGCGCCGCGTCGCCCTGGCACGACTTTGTTTGAGCCGGCGGCCGTTATGGATTTTGGACGAGCCATTCACCGCACTCGATGTCAGCGCTGTGTTGTGGGTGGCGGGCTTGATCGCAAAGCACCTTGATGGCGGCGGCGTTGCTCTGTTCACAACGCATCAAGATGTGCCGGTTCCCGGCCATGTGCCGCGAAAACTCAAGCTCGATTCGTGAGCAGTTTCTTCTCCTATGTATTTGCAGTCGTTGTCCGCGACCTTCAACTCGCGTGGCGCCGCAAAGCCGACGTTTTGGGCACGCTGTTTTTTTTTATCATCGTCGTCAGCTTATTTCCACTTGGCATCGGCGCGGAGAAAGATCTACTACGCGCCATCGCGCCTGGCATTTTGTGGGTGGCCTCGCTGCTGGCGACGATGCTGTCGTTGAATCGATTATTCGCCGCGGACTATGCCGATGGTACGTTGGAGCAACTTGCGCTCGCGCCCCATCCTCTGACCTTCACCGTACTCGGGAAAATTATCGCGCTGTGGATTAGTACTGGTTTGCCCTTGGTGATCCTCGCGCCGCTATTGGGTCTGCAATTCGATCTGCCTGGAGAAGCGCTCTGGACAATGACCTTGGCCTTGCTAATCGGCGCGCCGATACTCGCGGCGCTGGGCGCAATCGGCGCCGGGCTGACCTTAGGTTTGCGCGGTGGCGGCGTATTGCTCGCGCTACTAATCTTGCCGCTCTATATCCCGGTGCTGATTTTTGGCGCCGGCGCAGTCGAAGCCGTGATCCAGGGCTTGAGCCCAAGCGGCCATCTGTCGCTGCTAACGGCAGGGCTAATCCTATCGTTGGCGTTTGCGCCCTGGGCCAGCGCCGTCGCGCTGCGCATCGCGTTAGATTAAACTTGCGCTATGAATTGGCTTAAATACTCCGCTCCGCAGACTTTCTATCCGCTGGCGGGGAAGCTTGTGCCGCTGTTCGCATGGCCCGCATTGATACTCGCGGTCATCGGCTTATACATCGGCTTCTTCGTCGCGCCGACCGACGCAACACAAGGCGAGGCCTATCGCATTATCTTCATTCACGTCCCGGCCGCATGGATGTCGATGGTAATTTACCTGGCCATGGCCGGCTGGGCCGCGCTTGGATTAATCATGAACACGCGCCTGTCGTTCATGATGGCGCAAGCGTTGGCGCCGACCGGCGCGATGTTTACCTTTGTTGCGCTGTGGACCGGGGCCTTCTGGGGCCGCCCGACTTGGGGCACGTGGTGGGTGTGGGACGCACGGCTGACGTCGGAATTAATTCTGTTGTTCCTGTACGTCGGCTACATCTCCCTCACGGCTGCAATCGAAGACACGCGTCGCGCCGATCGCGCCGGCGCATTGCTCGCGATCGTCGGTTCGATCAATGTGCCGATCATTTATTTTTCGGTGAAATGGTGGAACACCTTGCATCAGGGTGCGTCCATAAGCCTGACCAAAGCGCCGTCGATGGCGAAAACCATGTTGCTCGCGATGTTGATTATGACGTTCGCGTTCTGGGCCTATGCCGTCGCTGTCTCACTGCTACGTTTGCGTTGCATCGTTCGCGAACGGGAACAGCAAGCGCAATGGCTGAACGAGACAAAGGAATAACGCGATGGATTGGGGCAAATTTTTTGCGATGGGCGGCTATGGTCTGTACGTGTGGGGTTCCTATATCATTACTGGCGTCGTCATGATCGGCGAATTAGTGTTGCTGCGAAATCGTAAGCGAGCGCTTGATCGCGACGAAAAGCGATGATGCCACCTTCCTTTCCACTATGTCATTCTTCAGGCAACGCCTTCAGAATGACATGATTATTTTTTGATTCTTAGAAACCATGAAAACCAGACATAAGCGCTTAAGTTTCCTGCTCGTTGGCCTAGCAGCACTCGGCCTCGCCTCAGTATTCGTCCTCAACGCCTTCAACAGCAATCTGGTATTTTTCTTTTCGCCAAGCCAAGTCGCGGCTAAGGAAGCACCGGTCGGCCGCAGCTTTCGCATCGGCGGCATGGTTGAAACCGGCAGCCTAAAGCGCGAGTCAGACGGCCTCACCGTGAACTTCGTTGTGACCGACACGGCGAAGACCATTCCGGTTGTCTACAACGGCATCCTTCCTGATTTATTCAAAGAAGGCAAAGGCGTTGTCGCGCAAGGCAAACTGACGGACGATGGCGTTTTCCACGCCGATGAAGTGCTCGCGAAACACGATGAGAATTACATGCCACCCGAGGCGGCCGCTGCGTTAAAAAACGCAAAAGAAACAAACGCGCAGATTTCGAAGTCCGTTTCTTCGTCTGCCAAGTAAACAGCCATTGTTAGTTGCCAGTTTGTCATTGCGAGGCGCGAAGCAACAAAGCAATCTCCATTTTGCCGGCGGTGAAATACAAGATTGCTTCGTCGCAAAAAACGCGACTCGCAATGACAGTGTGAAGACTGCTTTTCTGAATTTCCTAATTTAAGCGGGAACGAAATTGCCTGCCATTAACATCGACGACCTGCGCACTCTCGCGCGCAAACGTCTGCCAAGAACCATTTTCGAATTCATCGACGGTGGTTCGCAAGATGAAATTTCGCTGCGCGCAAATCGTGCGGATTTCGAAAGCTACGACATGCGCCCGCGCGTGCTCACGGACATTTCCCGGCGCGATCAATCGACCACGATTCTGGGCGAAAAATGCGCCTCGCCGCTGATTCTGGCGCCGACCGGGCTCGCGGGTATTTTGCATCGCCGCGGCGAGTTGTCCGCTTCGCGCGCCGCCGCGGCGGCGAATGTGCCGTACTGTTTGTCGACGATGGCTACCTGCAGCATCGAACAGATTGCCGAAGCATCGAATGTTACGCGCTGGTTTCAGCTTTATGTTTTGCGCGATCGCGGACTGACGAAAACATTTATCGATCGCGCCAGGGCAACCAATTGCAAAGCGCTGGTCCTGACGGTCGATACGAAAATGCAAGGGCCGCGCGAGCGCGACATGCGCAATGGTTTCACGGTGCCGCCGAAATTTACGCTGCGCACGATCTTGGATTTCGCGTTGCATTTTCGTTGGCTGCTTGACGTCGGCCTTGGCCCGAAAGTCACGTTTCGCAATTTTGAAGACTCGAATATGCGAGTAAAAAATGCGGTTACCATCACGCAATTCATCGCAAACCAATACGATCTCTCGGTGAACTACAAAGACTTGGAGTGGTTCAAGACCACGTGGGGCGGACCGGTGGCGGTGAAAGGCATACTCACCGGTGAAGACGCGCGCCGTGCCTGCGATCACGGCGCCGACGCAATCATCGTCTCCAACCACGGCGGCCGCCAACTTGACGGCGCAGTGTCCGCGTTGCGCGTGCTGCCGGAAGTAGTCGCAGCAGTCGGCGATCGCGCCGAAGTGATTTTGGATGGCGGCGTTCGCCGTGGCAGCGACGTCATCAAAGCGCTTTGCCTCGGCGCCCGCGCCTGCATGATCGGCCGCGCGTGGCTGTATGGTCTGGCGTCCGGCGGTGAGGCCGGCGTCGCGCGTTCGCTGGAAATTCTCACCAATGAAATCGACCTTGCACTGGCGTTGCTCGGACGCAGTCGACTGGCCGAATTGAGTCCGGATATCCTCATGGCGCGTGCCTAACAGGCATAGCGGGTGCGGCGTTCCGGCATGGCCATGCGGAGGCGTGCATCGCTACGGGGTAGCCCACTGTCGCATTGCCTCGCAGCCCGATCCAATTACATTTTTCGATGATTTCTGAGCCATCCCGACGACCGCTAATCGACGCCGATTTTCAATTGTTCGAGACGATGCTGGTCACGCGCGATCAACGGCTGCGCCACGTCGAGCATCATCTGGCGCGCCTTGAGCGTAGCGCCACTTTGCTTGGTTTTCTTTTCCAACACGCGCAGGTGCTGGCTAAGCTCGACGCGGTGCTTGCTGAAACTGCCATTGGCGTCAAGTCGCGCCTGCGTCTCGCGCTGGCGCGCGATGGTCATATCGATATCACCAGCGCGAAACTTTTGCCGCTGCCTGACGGGCCGGTGCAATTGTTGATCGACTCGAATCCGCTGCCCGGGCCGCGTCCCTTGGCCATGCATAAGACGACACTACGCGCCGAATACGACGACGGACTGCGCCGCGCGGAAACGCGAGGCGCGTTCGATACCTTGTTCTTCACCGCCGACGGGCGTTTGGTGGAAGGCGGACGCAGCAACGTCTTCGCGTTGATCGACGGACGCTGGTCGACCCCGCCACTGAGCGATGGTGCGCTGCCAGGTGTAATGCGCGGCTTGCTGCTCGATGACCCGGTCTGGCAGGCGAGCGAACGAACCTTGCGCCTATCGGACCTACGGCGTGCGCGCTCGCTGATCGTATGCAACGCATTGCGCGGCGCGGTGCCCGGCCGGCTCGTGATCGATGCCTGATAGCGATCCGTGTCGCACGCAGGACGGGGGTAGCCCAGTCTCCAATCTAGCCACCGGTCTCGCGCCATGGCGCTAAGCCCGTGGCTGGACTGGGGGCTACCTCGTTGGCATGTGGCTCGATCCGTTTTCGCGGTAATTCCCATTGTTTTGTCGAAATTGAAACACAAGACATTTCCATATTTTCTCTATTGAGCGAGCCGGGAGAGTCTGTTAACGTGATACTCAGGCTAGCGCCCTTAATGGCAGAAAGCCAACACTGCGCTGGTTTGCCGAATCTCCGTGTCTTTTACCTCTTGAAGGAGTCACTATGAAAAAATTCATCACCCTAATGGCGCTGGCGTTCACGCTGCAAGTCAGCACGGCGTTTGCCGCTGACACGTCTGCTATCACAGTCAACAAGGACAGCGGCAAGGCCGGCGAAGGCCAAACCGTTACGTTTAAAGGCAATCCGCTAGCCCTGTTAGGCACCGGCATCGAAGTCGGCAAACCCTTGCCCTCGGCGGTACTGACCGGCGCCAACTTGGCGCCGGTGAACTTAGCCGACAGCAAAGGCAAAGTAAAAATCATCAACATCGTGCCGTCCGTCGACACTAAGACATGCGAAGAGCAAACCCACCAATTGTCGGAAAAAAGCGATGGCCTTGATAAGCAAGTCGAACTCATCACTGTCAGCATGGATCTGCCCTTCGCCCAGCAACGTTTCGCTAAAGAAGCAAAGATCAGCAACGTGACATTTCTGTCCGACTACAAAACCGGCGAATTCGGCATGAACCATGGCTTAATGGTTGGCCCGCTGCATTTGTTGGCGCGCAGCGTCATCGTCACCGACAAAGAAAACATCGTTCGCTACATTCAAGTGGTGCCGGAACTCACCCAGCTTCCCGACATGCCGGAAGCAATGAAGGCGGCAAAAGCGTTGTTGTAATTCTTTTCAACGCTTCGTCGCAGAGCCTCGCCTTGTGCGGGGCTTTTTTTACCCTTGATCTTGATTACGTCACTGCATCAAAACAATTTTCTTGGTGTAACACGCCGCTACCTCATGGCCCTAGGCCAGTGGCTAGCCTAGGGCTACCCCGTCCCCGCCCCTTCTCCCAAAGTGAGAAGGGAGTAATTCCCCTATCGCTCGGGTAGGGATAATGGGTGATGGGCGACGCCCGTTTGGCCACCAATCAGAGTTAGTTACAAACCAGCGCGTCATCCACAATCTATTTGCAATGCATCGTCCGCACCTGCTATGCGATAATTACCTGTTTACGTTTTCACGTTACGCCCTCTCTAAGGAATCACCATGGATGACAACAAAAGCAAGGCGCTTGCTGCGGCACTGTCGCAAATAGAAAAACAATTCGGCAAAGGCTCGGTGATGAAGCTGGGCGATCACGATGTCGTAAAAGATATTGATGTCGTGTCCACCGGTTCGTTGGGCCTCGATATCGCGTTAGGCGTAGGCGGTTTGCCGCGTGGCCGCGTGGTCGAAATCTACGGGCCGGAATCGTCGGGCAAAACCACGCTGACCTTGCAAGTCATCGCAGAGATGCAGAAAATGGGCGGCGTCGCCGCCTTCATCGATGCCGAACACGCGCTCGATCCGCAATATGCACAGAAGCTCGGCGTCGATGTATCCGAACTGTTGATCTCGCAACCGGATACCGGCGAGCAAGCGCTGGAAATCTCCGACATGCTGGTGCGTTCCGGTTCGGTCGACATCGTCGTCATCGACTCGGTTGCCGCGCTGACGCCGAAGGCGGAGATTGAAGGTGAGATGGGTGATTCCCACATGGGTTTGCATGCGCGCCTGATGTCGCAAGCGCTGCGCAAACTCACGGCAAATATCAAACGTTCGAACACGCTGGTGATTTTTATCAACCAGATTCGCATGAAGATCGGCGTCATGTTCGGCAATCCGGAAACCACCACCGGCGGCAACGCCCTTAAATTTTACGCATCCGTCCGCTTAGATATTCGCCGCATCGGCGCGATAAAAAAAGGCGAAGAAGTCATCGGCTCGGAAACCCGCGTGAAAGTCGTCAAAAACAAAGTCGCGCCACCGTTCCGCGAAGCGTTGTTCGACATACTTTACGGTGAAGGCATCTCGCGCGAAGGCGAAATCATCGAACTCGGCGTCCATCACAAAATCGTCGACAAATCCGGCGCGTGGTACGCCTACAATGGAGAAAAGATCGGCCAAGGCAAAGATAACTCGCGCGAATATTTAAAGGAAAATCCGGAAATCGCCAAAGAGATCGAAGCCAAAGTGCGTGCCGCCGCCGGTGTCGCCGGGGCCGGCGCAAAGGCCAATGGAGCCGCAAAAGAAAAGTGATCTGCGCGAACGCGCGCTGCGCCTGCTCGGGCAGCGCGAGCATACGCGCGCCGAGCTAGCGAAAAAGCTAGCGCGCTACGCCGAAGAACACGACGAACTCGAAGCATTGATCGACGACCTCGCGCAATCAGGCTTAGTCTCCGATCAACGTTTCGCCGAACACTTCATCGCCGCAAAACAAAAACGCTTCGGCTCGTTAAAAATAGCCTATGAACTAAAAGCCAAAGGCGTCGACGCCGAGAGTATTGCGCAACTCACAGTAACCTCGCGCCAACAAGAACTCGAATCCGCCCGCGCCGTCTGGCAAAGAAAATTTCCGGCGCCACCCGCGAGCGCCGCTGAAAAAGCCAAGCAAATGCGGTTTCTTCAAGGCCGTGGATTTTCCAGCGATACGATTTACCGTTTGTTCAAATTGCGCGAACCCTAGTGACGCCCTGCCACGAGGCGCATCCAGCGCGGCTTGTCGCAAGGCATGCCTGTTTAGGCAAGACCCATGCGATTCCCCGCGCCTCGAACAAAATGTGATTCGAGATTTCGATTCGTTTTGCATTGTGCGCGAACATACGGCGCAATGACGACTGCGCCGTATATTTTTTCTCGGCAACCAAGCCACGAGCCGCCCCCTGCTTACCGCGTGGCAATGCATGACCTGTGAGCCAAGATCCATGCGCCGCTCCCGGAACACATCAAATATCAGCCCTCAAGAATCACAATCACCAGAGCAAACGTGAATCGCATCGCCAGCTTCAAACCGATCGAATCAGAATCAGCACGGATTCTGATCCTCGGCAGCATGCCCGGCGTGATATCGCTTGCCGCGGGACAGTACTACGCTCATCCGCGCAATTCGTTTTGGAAAATTATGTCCACGATCTTAGATATTCCATTCGCCGCCGCTTACGAAGAACGGCTCGATGCGCTGAAAAAAGCGAACATCGCGCTGTGGGACGTGCTGCATTCTTGCGTTCGCGAAGGCAGCTTGGATGCGAACATCGATGCCGATTCTGTCAAAGCGAATAACTTTTCGGCTTTCCTGCGCAAACACCCCGGTGTTGAAATTGTGGCGTTCAATGGCGCGACGGCGGAAAAATGCTACCAGCGGTATGTGATCCCCACACTCAAGGATTGCCGCGTAAAATACGTGCGCCTGCCATCGACCAGTCCAGCCCTTGCATCTCTCTCATTCGATGGCAAGGTTGCGGCATGGCGCGCGGCGATAGGCGCCTAAACAGCCCAGATTCCGCGTAGGTCAATGAAATGGGAAATGCCTTCCGACGGATGCATCGCGAGCCGCCCCGCAAGGATTCGCGATACATCGAGCCACGAACCAATAAGGTAATGGACACGGAAACTTGGACATTGACGATGTTACGTAATTGTTTGCACAATCATCTGCCGGAAGGCGTTTCATTTTTGATTGACCCAGGAGTTTAGCTCTGAGTTAACTAGGCGGAGGAACCCTGCCATGACGATTCAACTCGATCACACCATCGTGCCTTCGCGCAACCAAATTGCTTCGGCAAAACTGTTGGCGGAGCTTCTCGGCGTCCCCTGGGCGGAATCAAGCATTGGGCCATTTTCGCCGGTTTACGTCAATGACGGTTTGACGCTCGACTTCATAGAAACGGACCAACACTTTCCGATCTACCACTTCTGCTTCCGCGTCGACGAGAAAGAATTCGACTCCATTCTCGCGCGCATCACGGCGCCCGGAATAAAGTATCGCAGCACGGTGCGCGGCGCGGCGGACATGCAGGTCAGTACCCAATTTGGCGGTCGCATGATCTACTGGAACGAGCCCGACGGCCACCAGTGGGAGATTCTGACAGTCAGCTACGCGCGGCGGGCGAAATGATTTCAGGCCGCTGTGTTGGGGTTCATGCTTCACCCCAACCTACCGGACATCGCATTCTCACGACATCATCCGGCGCCAGTCCGTTGCAGGGTAGCGACAATGCGTTGCGCCAATGCCTCCGGCGTGTCCGTGATATCGAGCAAGACGCAATCTGCCGGCGTCTCGAGCGTCGCGATCTGAGAATCCAATAGCGTCGGATTCATGTAATGTCCCTTGCGCGTGCTCAGTCGTTCGCGAATCAGTTCTTTTTCTCCGCTGAGCAATACGTAGCGCACGTCATCGCAGCCAGCGTTGAGCCGCTCACGGTAACTTACTTTGAGAGCAGAACAGGCCAGCACGACACTTTTGTGGCGCTGCTGCGCCTCGCGTAATAAGGCATTGAGTCGATCGAGCCAGGGCCAGCGGTCGCTATCTTGCAGCGGGATTCCGGCGCGCATCTTTTCAACATTGGCCGCGGGATGATGGTCGTCTGCGTCGTAAAAAGTCATACCGCAGCGTGCGGCGAGGAGCTTGCCCACGGTGGTTTTTCCTACGCCGGTTATTCCCATTATTACGATGACCATAGATTGACACACGCAAGTCGAATTGAGCCCGGTAGGTTGGGGTAAGGAACGAACCCCAAAATCGATTTAAGGAAGCGCTGAATAAGTCCGATTTCGTCGTGGCTCTATGTTTGACTCACAAAAAATATCGCCTTACATATCATCCCTACGCTGCGTTGATATTTTTTGTTCGCGCCTTGTCTCACTTGGAACTCGAACTTATTCAGAGCTTCCTTAAATATTACTCGTCCTTTCGCTAAATCCAATAATTGTCGAGATATGGGTTGGACTTCAGTGATCAGTAGCGTATCTGTACGTTGTCGGCACTGAGCCATTGCCTCAGCGATGCGAGCAATGCGTCGCTAAGTTTTGCCGAGCCGATTTCCATTTCGCATAGCGCGTCGCGATTGCGATAGGCGATGCGCACGGCGCAGGAACCGGGCATATGCGGCTTGATCATTTGCGCGAGGCGCGCGGCGTCGGCTTGGCCGTTAAACGATAATCTTAATTCGCGGGCATATTCATCGCGTACTTTCGTCAGATCAAACAATTGCTCGGCGGTGACGCGCATGCCGCCGGAAAATTGGTCTTCGCTGGCGCGGCCCTGCACGAATAGCAACTGATCTTCTTTGACGAGATGGCGATGGTTTTCCCAAATCTCGTTGAAGACGACGACCTCGATTTTCGCGGAACCGTCGTCTAACGTGACAATCGACATGCGCCCGCGCCGCGTCTGCTGAATGCGAACGCCATAAACGATACCGGCGAGCAACACCGGCTCTTGCTGCGACTTGATCTGCGCCAACGAGCGCCGCACTAAGGTCGCGAGTTCACTGCGATATTGGTCGAACGGATGACCGCTCAGATAAAAACCAAGCGCGGCTTTTTCGTGCTGCAGCAGCTCACCGGCGCACCAGCGCGGCACATTGGCATACTGCAAGGCCTGCAATGCCGCGCTGCCATTATCTTCGCCGAATAAACTGGCCTGCATCTCATTGCGGCTTAATTGCTGCGCGTTCTCCAGCGCCATGCCCAGGGAAGCGAATAATTGCGCGCGATCATCGTTGAGGCGATCGAACGCGCCGCCGCGAATCAGCGATTCCATCGCGCGACGATTGACGATGCGCTTGTCGACGCGATTGCAAAAATCGAACAAGTCACGATAGTCGCCATGCGCCTGGCGTTCTTTCACGATCGCCAAAATCGCCGACTCGCCGGTGCCCTTGATCGCACCGAGGCCGTAGCGGATTGTTTTCTCGCCGGTCGGCACAAATCGATAACCAGCGGCGTTGATATCGGGTGGCAGAATCTCCAATTTATTCGCCACAGCGTCTTCGTACAACGCTTGTATTTTGTCGGTGTCGTCCATCGCGGCGCTTAAGTTCGCAGCCATGAACGCGGCCGGAAAGTGTGCTTTCAGATAAGCGGTTTGATAGGCCAGCAGCGCGTAGGCAGCGGCGTGAGATTTATTGAATCCGTAGCCGGCAAATTTTTCCATCAGGTCGAACACTTCGTCGGCCTTGGTTTCGCTCAAGCCGTTCTTCTTCGCGCCATCCTGAAACAGCGTTCGATGCTGCGCCATTTCCTCTGGCTTTTTCTTGCCCATCGCGCGCCGCAACAGGTCGGCGCCACCAAGTGAATAACCGCCGATGATCTGCGCCATCTGCATCACCTGCTCCTGGTAAACCATGATGCCGTAGGTTTCTGCGAGAATGCCTTCGACGCGCGGATCGGGATATTCGATGCGTTGCCGCCCGTGTTTGCGCTCGCAAAAATCCGGAATCAGATCCATCGGACCCGGGCGATACAAGGCCACAAGCGCAATGATGTCTTCGAAATGATCCGGCTTGGCCTTAAGCAACATGTCACGCATGCCGCGACTTTCTAACTGGAACACGGCGGACGTGTTCGCCGATTTCAGAATGTCGTAACTTGCGCGGTCGTCGAGCGCAATACGATTCAGATCGAACTCGGCATCGAACACCGGGCTGCCGCCCTCGCCGTGCAAATATTTCACCGCACGATCGAGAATCGTCAACGTCGTCAGCCCGAGAAAGTCGAACTTAACCAAACCAATGGCCTCGACATCATCCTTATCGAATTGGCTGATGACCGCCTCGCCACCCTCGCTGGAATACAGCGGACAAAAATCGGTGAGCTTGCCCGGCGCGATCAACACACCGCCCGCATGCATACCGACATTGCGCGTAAGACCTTCGACGCGTTCGGCCAATTGCAACAATTCAGCGACCTCTTCTTCCTTTTTTTCGCGCTCGGCAAGCATCGGCTCCATCTCACGAGCCATCTGCAGCGTGATCAATTTTCCCGGTTGGAACGGAATCAGCTTGGCCACGCCATCGCAAAAGTTGTAACCCAAATCGAGCACACGGCCGACGTCGCGCACTGCCGCTTTTGCCGCCATGGTGCCGAACGTCGCGATTTGAGAGACGCTGTCTTCACCGTATTTTTGACGCACATAATCGATCACGCGGTCGCGGCCGTCCTGACAAAAATCGATGTCGAAGTCTGGCATGGAGACACGCTCGGGATTTAAAAATCGCTCAAACAGTAAACCATAGCGCAGCGGATCTAAATCCGTGATGCCCAAACAATAGGCTACCAGCGAACCCGCGCCCGAGCCGCGACCCGGCCCGACCGGCACGCCGTTGTTCTTCGCCCAGTTGATGAAGTCGGCAACAATCAAAAAATATCCGGTGAAACCCATCTGGATAATGGTGTTAAGCTCGAACTCGAGTCTGGCGCGATATTCGTCCCCGCGGCCGGCGCGCGCCGTCGCATCCGGAAAAAGTTGTTCCATTCGCGAATCAAGCCGTGCGAGACTTTCGCGCTTCAGATAATCATTCAGCCCCAGCCCATCCGGCGTCGGGTAATCCGGTAGGCGATTTATACCAAGCTCGAGTTCCGCGTTGCAACGCTTTGCGATCTCGACACTGTTAGCCAGCGCTGCTGGAAAGTCGGCAAACAACTCGGCCATCTGCGCTTGCGATTTAAAATATTGCTCCTTGGTGAATTCTCGCCTGCGCCGCGGATCACCCAGGGTATAACCTTCGGACACGCAAACTCGAGCCTCGTGCGCACGAAAACTATCTTCATCGAAAAATTGAACCGGATGCGTTGCGACAACCGGCACGCCATGGTTTGCGGCCAAGGCCAGCGCCTTAGCGATGTAGCTTTCCTGTTGAGCTTGGCCGGTGCGTTGCAGTTCCACATAAAACGAGCCGGGAAATAACGTTTGCCATCGCGCCAAGCATTGCTCGGCAACCCGCCAATTATCTTGCGCCAACGCCTTGCCGATATCGCCAAGAGCCGCGCCCGATAAGGCGATCAAGCCATCCGCAGTATTTTCTAACCAGGCTTGTTGCAACTCCGCACGGCCGCGATGCTGATTCTTGCGAAACGCGCGCGTCAACAATTCGCACAACGAGCGATAGCCCGCGGCATTGGCGCACAACAGCAACAAACGATTGGGTTGGTCGCGATTTTCGGTGTTTGTGATCCACACATCGCAGCCGATAATGGGCTTGATCCCCAGTCCACGCGCCGCGCGGTAAAACTTGATCGCGCCAAACAAATTATTCAAATCCGTCAGCGCCAGCGCCGGCATGTGGTCGGCCTTTGCGCGGAGTAGCACCTGCTCCAAACGCACGGTGCCATCGACGACGGAATATTCGCTGTGTAACCGCAAATGTATGAAATTTGGTGCGGGCATGGGCCAAAAACGAATGGAATGTTCAAGCGAATTCTATCATTGCCGCCCGGTAGCGGCCTGACGGACTTAACGCGTCGCCAATTCCGTTTAAGTCCGTCAGGCGCCCAGCCACTTGCCAAAACCACTAGAGATACTATATTTTCAACAATCACAATAACTTATGTTCGATCGAGCCTCAATTATGTCGTCTATCCGCCTCGTTTTTCTTGCCAGTCTCTGCGTGTGCAATTCGGCACTCGCGTTTGAAATCGATCAATTCAAAAGCGGCATGTCGCGCGTGCAAATCAAAGAACAATTGAATGATTGGAACTTCGATTCGATCGAAGATGCCGGACCCGATGTCACTCTCGCCTTCGACGGTGTAAAAAAAGAAACCAATCGTCTATTCAAGTTTTATTTCTGCAGCGACAAACTGGTGACCTTTGAACAATCTTTAAAGGGCTCGATTAAGAATTTTGTGGTCGTCACGCAGAACTATGTCCGCCAATACGGTCAACCGATTAAAGTCGAGGCCGGGACCAACGTGTTGAGCAACGGTGAAAAAATTTCAATGTCAATGTATTGGCGCTTCCGCAATGAGTATATCGGACTGCGCTATGTCAACCTACCGAATGGAGAAGATCTCTCCGTATCATACGAAGTAAACAACAACTGCTTTCAAGCGCCACGGAATTAGACTCGGCGCCAAGCGCACGTCGCGGCGCGCCAATATTCTCCGAACACTAATTGACTTAAATCGCGCGGTGCGGATACCCCGAAAGCCCGAGCGTGAACTGGTGGTTGGTAACCGACAAACGACACGTCGCGCCAATCGGCAACGTCAGTTTGTCGCGAATGTGCCCGAACGGCAAGCCGGTAAGAATCGGAATCGACAAACGCTCGCGAAAATGATCCACGACGTTATTTAGGCTATAACCGGCGCCGTTCGAATTCGAATTCTCGACTTGAAAATCGCCGAGTAGAATCGCTCGTTGTTGCTGCAAAATACCGGCGTGAAACAGTTGATAAAGCATCCGCTCGACGCGGTATGGCGCTTCATTGATATCTTCGAGAAATAAAATTCCACTCGCGACGCTCGGCATATAAGGCGTACCAATCAGCGCCGTGACTAACGAAAGATTGCTGCCCCACAGGGTACCCGTCGTTTCAAAGGCGTAAGGATTGTCGGCTGCAACGAAAATTTCAGTCTGTGATGAACCCAGTATCTGAAAAAAATGCCGTATCGTAAATTCACTCGGCGTCGGGTTACCGAAATCGCCGAATGCATGGGGCCCGGCAAATGAGATGTAGGATTGTTTCGCGAGCAAGGCCAGAGACAACGCCGTAATGTCGCTATGACCGACCAATATTTTTTTCGAATTGGCGAACAGCTCGAAATCGATTTTGTCGAGCAAGCGGCTAAGGCCATAACCACCTCGCGCCGCCAAAATAATGTCGACATCGTCCCGCCCCGCCGCTTGATGTAACGCGTCAAGGCGCAGTTCGTCACTACCGGCAAAGCGTTGATCGACGGCGCGCACGGCATCCGGAACCATGACGTTGACGCCGCGCGAATTGAAGAAACTCTGCATACGAGCGACGCCGCCATCATCGACAATGATGCCCGACGGCGCGACGACACAAATGCTGAGCGGCTTTGCCACTACAAAACCTGCAACGCACGACGCGCGACGTCTGCGCCCCACTCGGGCACAAAATGGCCGGCGTTCGGAACCTGAAGGGGCGCGGGACAATGACCAATATTTTTTGCAAGATCGGTCATGACCGTTGCGCCCAATACCGGATCAGTCATACCGATCGCCATGAAGCTTTTTCCGGTCCACGTTTCGCGCCACCAATCACGCGCTTGACGCGACACTGCCGCACCGTCCGCGTCCGGGTGATCGGGAACGATCTGCGGGAAACGCCGAACGCCGGCCTTGTAGCGTATGTCCGGAAACGGTGCATCATACGCGGCGATCTCGCGTTCGGAAAGCGCTGGGCAGGTGCGCGACATCAGTTTGCCCACCGCCATATCGGGGTTCTTACCGGCCCAAGCGCGCCAATCGAGAAACCCTTGCGATAGCGGCATATCGCCGGTTCCCAAGGTGGTATTCATAACCAACAGGCCGGAAAAACATTGTGGCAGCGCAAGTGGCAACGTCAGGCCCAGCAAGCCGCCCCAATCCTGGCAAACCAAGACGATGTTTTGCAATTTCAATCGATCGACCAACTCGATCAACATCTGCCGATGAAAGTTGAATGTATAAACATCATCGTCGAGGACTTTGTCGGATTTGCCGAAACCAATAAAATCCGGTGCGACAACGCGATGACCGCTCGCGGTGAACACCGGAATCATCTTTCGGTAAAGATAGCTCCAAGTCGGCTCGCCGTGCAGGCACAAAAAAGTCTTCGCCGCGTCGCGCGGCCCGTCATCGACAAAATGAATTTTAATGCCCGCGTAACTTGGCAGATCATCGACGTAATTGGCGGCAAACGGATAGTCGGGCAAATTCTCGAAGCGCGATTCCGGCGTACGCAAGATTTCCATCTCAGTCGCAGTCCGACAAAGTTACTGCACGGTTGCGCCGCGCCGCGAAAAATTCCGTCAACTGCCGTGCGCAGAGATCGTTCAAAACGCCGCCGCTAACGTCGGCGTGATGGTTGAGGCGCTGTTCGGCAAACAAATTGACAACGCTGCCGCAGGCGCCGGTTTTTGCATCCGCCGCGCCGAAAATGAGTCGCTCAATCCGCGCATGCATGATGGCCCCTGCGCACATCGCACAGGGCTCCAGCGTGACGTAAAGCGCGCAATCGACCAGTCGATAGTTGCCGATACGTTGCGCGGCGTCACGCAATGCCGCCACTTCGGCATGGGCGGTAGGATCGTTACTAGATATCATGGCATTGTGACCGCGACCGATGATCGCGCCGGCGCGCACCACGACCGCGCCAACCGGCACTTCGCCAATCGCCGCCGCGTCGTTGGCCAGCTCCAAGGCGGCTTCCATGAAGTGCGCATCACGCTCGGACGTCATGCAATCAGCTTTCGGCGTCATCTAATCCGTCAGCGAGATACGCTGCATCCAGGCGGCAACGCCACGCTGCTCGTCATTGCCATCCGCCAACGCGTTGGCGACGTTGCGCCGGTCGGCCAAAGGCCGATTTTGGCTCAATTTGAACTTACCCTCCAAGCGCTCGATCGCGAATTCGAACGCAACAATCGCACTCATGCGGCCGCGCAAATAAACCGGCGGCAATTCGTCGAACTGCTGTTTGTATCCCGGCTCCAGCGCATCGATCAGCCGCGTTTGCGCGGCGTGCTTGGCAGGCATGTCGTGCGTAAGCTTGATCCGGCCGTAGGCATGCACCGTGACGTAATTCCAGGTCGGCACATTCTCTTTGTTCGCATACAACGAAGGTGACACGTAGGCATGAGGTCCACTGAAGACGATTAATGCTCGAGGATTTTTTTCCAGATATTGCCAGTGCGGATTAGCTCGGGCCATGTGGCCTTCAATCACCAATTGCGCAGCGGCGACGCGCACGATGAAAGGCAAATGGGTAACAAACGGCTCGCCATTCTCGTTGTTGCTAATGAGGAGCGCGAAACTGTGCGCCCGCATCACCTCGGTCAGGAGCGTCTGGTCGTTCTGCGCAAAAAGTTCAGGGATATACATTTTTCATTTCGACGCAATTTTCAACGTCCCGCACCAAGACCAAGGCATCCATGATACATGCACCTTTCGGCTCAAGCGATGTTATGAAATCGCCCAATGGGTCGTAGATCCCGGCGCGAAAATGGATCGCACGCGCGCCATCGTTGCGCAAATACAGCTCCGAAAACGGCGCCCGGTAGCCGCGCGCAAAGGCGGCTTTGGCGCCGCGTTTTTTCTCCAGCTTGGCGAGGACATACCCGATGTGCTTGCAGGTCCCCAGTTCGTTCGCGGCGTAATCCATGCACGCGCAGTAGTTGTCACCCGGATACGTGCCGCGCATCGCCACGCGATAAGCGCTCTTCGATTGCGCATTACTGACGCGAAACTCCGAAAAGAACGGCTCCGAGCCAATGTTTTCCAGGCCGAAATC
>JANNFT010000341.1:0-5998 GCA_031380185.1 Pseudomonadota bacterium | reverse complement strand
GGCCGCACTGGTGATCAACATCGCCGCGCCCGGGGTCGACCAGGCGGTCACCACCGGCTTGCGATAATAAAGCGAGAGGCCGATGCAGGTCACGCCCATGCCGATGCCCAGCGCCCAAATCCACGAGCTGATCTCCGCTTGGTTCGCGCCCGCCGCGCGCGCGGCTTGAAACACAATCACCGCGGAACTGGTGAAGCCCACCAACACCGTGACGAAACCGGCAACGACTGCGGAAAGGGAAACATCGGCGCGAAGCGACATGGGGGCGATTGTAGCGGGTAACGTTAAACCTAGGCCTAGGGCCTTGTGGGTCGTGGCATTACGGTGTGTGATTGTTTTCCTACCACGTCTATTGCCGGTGAACGCGATCGTTGTCTCATATTTTTCTGGTAAAAGTCTGGGAGAGGAGGTTTCATTTTCCTGGCAACGGAACTACACTTCGATCGTCGAACGAATTTTGTCTTCAAAATCAATGCTATATTGTGCGGCGTCCGCAACGCCAAATTTATTAAAAAGCAACAACGTAGAAAAGGATTTTAAAGTTATGAATACGCTCATGGCCTGTACAAGAATAACGATTGGTTCAGCTTTCCTGGTTGGCGCCGTAGTTTTGGGCGGCTGTGGCGGAGGCGGTGATGCCGGGCAAGAAAAGGCACAGGTGGCAGGCGTAAATCCTTACGTCATTACAAATGATTCGGCGCAAGTGACAACGCGTGGCCAATTCACGTCTGTTGATGGTTATCTTTCACGCAGCAATAAAGTTTTATTCAGCCAAGGCGGCAATGCAACCGCGACCTTCAAACTGGGAATCGACAAAAAAGGGTACTACAAGGCCTTCACCTGGACCGGTCAGGTCTCCCCTGCCGTGCAAGATTTGGCGGATATTATGGTGCGGCACGGTGAGAGCGAAACTAAACTCGCGATGGATCAGTTCAAACGCGGCGGTCAGTGGCGACTGTTAGGGGTATTTGGATTCGACCCGTTTGGGCGGAACGAAATCGTCATGGCCTCGCGCGGCGGCGGGGCCCTCGTCGTCGATGCAGTGCGAGTTGAGTTTCTAGGCAGCGAACCGCTGCCATTGCAGTTTGAAGTAAATACCATGCTGGACGGCGAAAATGCTTCGCCGGCACTACGTGACGCTGAAATCAACACGGCTTACAGTGAGGATGTGGTGGTGCTCGGCGGCGCCCAGCCCTATCGCTTCAGCATCGAAACTGGGGCGCTGCCATTCGGTTTACGGCTGGACGAACGCCTTGGTCTAATTTCCGGGACGGCGACCGATGTATCCGAGAATCCGTTCACGTTAGTGGTGACAGATGCGGCCGGAGCACGCATTTCGGCGCAGATTAATTTAGTCGTCGAGACGGCGTCCGCCGAAGTCGATAATCCCATCGTCATCGGCGCGAACAAAGCCCAGCCACTTGACGGAAATCCGGTTGGCGCCCTGCCTGATCTTAGCGGCTTAATGAGTGTCCTAATCGGAATCCAGGAAGGATCATGGGTCAAGGTGAATTTAAATCTGTTCTCCGAAGCCTGGCCGCCAGCGGAATTGCGGACAATGATTGGCGCCGCGAATCCGACCCCACGCAAAATTATTGAGGCATGGAGTTCGTTCGCTTGGGACCCGAATCGCGGCGAACTGTGGATTTTTGGCGGTGGCCACGCTAACTACACGGGGAACGATGTTTATCGTTGGCGTGGCACAACACGCCGCTGGGAGCGGGCCTCGCTGGCAAGCGAAATAAAGCAAAATGATATCGGATATTGGCAGGCGGTTGACGGTCCGGATGCAGCGCCTTCCTCGTCTCACACCTACGACAATAATATGTTCCTACCCATTGCGGATCGAATGCTGATCTGGGGCGGCGCCGCGTATAACCACGGCGGCACCTTCGTGAAGCAGTCCAGTCCGACCACCGTGCGCCGAACTGGGCCGTACATGTTCGATCCGAATAAGGCCGATCCGAATAAAGTCGGTGGCACGACCGGTTCCCACGTTAAGCGCGTCGCGCCTCACCCGGAGATTCTCGGTGGAAACATGTGGCAGAACCGCGACATGTATGTCAACGTCGCGTCGCTTGTCTCCGGCGCAACGGCGACGCCCAATTGGCACGTCAGCGGCTGTACCGGTTATGCCGTCGAAAATGGCAAAGACGTCGCGTATGTCGCCGCAGGCGCGCCACAGAACAATCTATTCCGCTACGTAGTCAACGACGTCAATGATCCAACCAAGGATACTTTTACCAAGGTTGGAGGCTATAAGCTCAGCTCACCGGAAAATCAGCCCTCATGTGCCTACGATCCCGTACAGAAAGTATTCTTTAAACGCAACGGCTCGAATACTTTTCCATTTATATACTGGGAGTTGAGTAACCCGGGCGTCGCAAACTGGCAAGTCAGGCCGACCGTCGTCGATCCAACCGGAGAATTCGATACCTTACTCGCATCACTTAACATTTCTATGGCGCAATGCGGTCTGGATTTTGATCCGATCCGACGTAAATACGGGCTCTGGTGTCGCGATGGCCGCGTCTGGATGATTACGCCGCCGGCGGTGCTCGCCCCAACCGGTTGGACAATAGAAAAACAAATCACACCAACTGGCGCGACGCCGCTCGACACCGAATGCTGCGGCGACATGGGCAAATGGAAATTCATTCCCAATCTCGGTGCGTTCATGGCATTACACAAAATGAACGAGGGCCAGATTTGGTTGTACAAGCCGGTCGGATGGACTATTGATGGCGAAGCTCCCCCGCCACCGCCGCCACCGCCACCACCGCCGCCACCGCCACCACCGGCGCCGACGGAAGTGATCGTCGACAATGCAGCGGCGGGCGCACAGGATAGTGTTGGCGGTCGCACATTCACGGGCGCCTGGTGTCTGTCGGTGGGAACCTCGCAGTACGGCTCGAGTTCAATTTACAGTTGCGGCGCCGGAATTGACACCTATCGCTGGACACCGAAAATCACGGCCGCTGCGGCATACGATGTCTACGTCCGCTGGTCCATCCACGCGAACCGCACGACGACGGTGCCGGTGACGGTTACATCGTCAGACGGTACGGTTATGAAAACGTTTAACCAGCAGGTCGGGGGTGGCGTGTGGAATTTACATGGAAGATACAACTTCGTTGCCGACGCCGCAGGTTTCGTCGAAATGAGTGACGTCAACGGCCTGGCGCTCGCCGATGCGGTGCGATTCGTACCGGTTGTCGCCCCGTAACGCTTAAACCAAAATGGGCTACGCAACGTAGCCCATTTCTATTTCAGTCTCCGCGGAAACCGGTGTCATATCTTCGTCTTCAACCATCCTAGAAACGGCAGTTGGGCGGGGTGGAGTGTGCGGTTACGGGGGTGCAGGGCAAGGCGCGGCGAGGCGGAATGGTCATTCCATTGCAACGAGTTGCAACGCCGCCCTGCGTCCGCAGAACCGTGCAATCCGCCCCATAGTGGCCTCTCGCCAAATAGGTGAGCGTAAAATTTATGAAGCAGTAAATTAAAATCATGATGTTCTACCTCCCGACGCAGCGGTCGACTGCCGTTTCTAGGAGCCTGTCGGACTTAAAGAATCGTAGCGAAAAAGGCGTTGAGCGAGGACAGATTTTGACGATTTCGCCGGGCAATAGTGGTTCTATTGCCCAAGAAAGCGGCGAAATATGGGTCGCTCAGCGCCTTTTGCAGCCGATTTCCTTTAAGTCCGACAGGCTCCTAGGATCATATCTCTTGAAGATGCACAACCGGCGTGGCTCTCAGGCAAGCGGCCTAAGCCAGCACATCTGCCCAAATATTCTTAGCCCATGCGAGGGCATATTGGCCTTCCTGTTCACTCGCCGCGCCGGAGAGTCCGCCGCTCCCTTCAATAGTGACCATGGTCTTTTTCATGTCGTCATAACGATGCACCGACGCAATGTGAATCACATCCTTGTCGGTGACGAAGCTATAACAGGTGTTGGTCAACATCGGCGCCGGGTTAATAGGTTGGCCCTTGATCAACGCGACGATCGCCGCCGCGCAGTTTTTGCCATGGCCATTCGCCATGTGGCCGGATTTAGGCATGGCGGGCGCCGCAAGAATCGCGTCACCGAGGACGTGGATATTTTTGGCGACCTTGGATTCATAGGTGAGAAAGTCCACTTCGCACCAACGATTGTTTGCCGTGATCAATCCGCTGCTTTCCGCGATCTTGCCGGCCTTCATCGGCGGCAACACATTGAGCAGATCGGCTTTGACGTCATCGAAGGTCAGTTTGATCGTGCCTGCTGCGGCGTCAACGTCGATTAACTCGCTATTCGGGCGGTACTCGATCGTGTTCGCGTAAAGCTCTTTCCAAATCTTTGTGAACAGCGGTTTTTTCGAAACGACATCTTCGTTGCTGTCTAGAATTAACACTTTGGACTTGGGCTTGGCGTTCTTAAAATAATTCGCCACCAGGCAGGCGCGCTCATAGGGGCCAGGCGGGCAGCGGTACGGCGCCTTGGGAATATGAATGGCGAATACGCCGCCGTCACGCATCGCTTCGAGTTGCTTACGCAACGCCAGCGTTTGCGCACCGGCTTTCCAAGCGTGTAGCACTGATTCCTGTGCGGCAGGGTCCTTCAGTCCGGGAATGCCGTCGTAGATAAACTGCACGCCAGGCGCAACAATCAATCGATCATAAGGGATCGGTTCTTTGCTGTTGGCCACGCGAACTTGCTGCTTGCCAGCGTCTATGGCGACAGCGCTGTCGCGAACAAATTTGATGCCGTATTTGCTGCGCAGCGCGCCGTAGCTGGCGCTGATATCGGCTAAGGTTTTGCTGCCGTTCAGGACCAGATTCGAGATTGGACAGGAAATAAATAGCTCGTTCGGATCGATCATCGTGACGTCGATGTCGGGCGCCCACATCCGAACGTATTTTGCTGCGGTTGCGCCAGCATAGCCCGCGCCGATTACGACCACTCGGGCCGCGCTTTTCTTTGCGACCGGCGCCGAACTGCAACCGGTTAGCGCCGCCATGCCGAACGTCGCACCGGCGCCGGCGCTGCGAATAAAATCACGTCGCGAATATGCCATGTTGGGCCTCCTCGAGAATTCTTTAATTTTTTTGCACAGAAAAATAGGCGGCGAGCGCGGCGATCTGTTCGTCGTCATAGCCTTTTGCGATTTGCTGCATCACCGTTGCCGGCCGCGCACCGGACTTAAAATCATTCATCTGCTTCACGATATAGGCTGCATCCAGCCCGGCGATAGTTGGCATGCCGCTTGCGCTGCGACCATTGGTGCCGTGGCAACCCGAGCACGTAGTTGCGAGATCGCGACCGCGGTTATCCTGTGCGTAAGCGCTTCCATGTGGATAAGCGGAAAGCGCCGTTAAGGGAATCAGTATCGCAAATGCGGGAATTTTCAAGCCTGTCTCCTCCGGGATCGTGAATTGATGGACCGGCTTGACGCCGGCCCGAACTTATACGACTGCCGCGGGTTCTTCAGCAAACGTCAGCGCGACTTCGTCGTTCGCACCGATATCTACCGTGACCTTGCCGCCATTTGCGAGGCGACCGAACAACAACTCGTCGGCCAATGCGCGGCGAATCGTATCCTGAATTAACCGCGACATCGGTCGAGCACCCATCAATGGATCAAAGCCTTTCTTGCCGAGATGGGCTTTCAGCGCATCGGTAAATACGATCTCGACCTTTTTCTCGTGCAACTGATCTTCCAGTTGCATCAGGAATTTATCGACCACGCGAAGGATTACTTCCTCGTCTAACGCCGCAAATGAAATAATGGCATCAAGTCGATTACGAAACTCCGGCGTAAACATGCGCTTGATGTCCATCATCTCATCGCCGGCCTTCTTGTCTTGCGTAAAGCCAATTGATGTTCGTGTCAACGACTCGGCGCCGGCATTGGTCGTCATAATGATAATTACATTGCGGAAATCTGCCTTGCGGCCGTTGTTGTCGGTTAACGTGCCGTGGTCCATCACCTGCAACAAAATATTGAAAATATCCGGATG
>JANNFT010000328.1:0-11949 GCA_031380185.1 Pseudomonadota bacterium | reverse complement strand
CGAATTCATCGACCAAACCCTGCGCGACGGCCAGCAAAGTCTTTGGGGCATGCGCATGCAGGCCGGCATGGCGTTACCGGTTACGCCGCTGATCGACAAAGTGGGCTATTCCGTAGTCGATTATGTCGGCAGTTCCATGTTCGAAATCATGGTGCGTCACGCCCATGAGAATCCATGGGAAGGCTTGGACTTGATCGTGCAATCCATGCCCCATGTGCGCGTGCGCGGTGGCTTGCGTTGCCATGGCATTATCACGATGTCGGTGACACCCAACGCGTTGATGGATTTGTGGGTACAGCGATTATGCGCGCACGGTGTGCGCAGTTTTTGGATACACGATCCGCTGCATTGCAATTTTGATAAGCTGTTCCGGCTGGCGAAAGTCGCGCAGCAACACGGCGCGGAAGTCGTACTGTCGCTGATGTATTCGATCAGTCCGGTTCACACCGATGGGTTTTATGCGGATCGAACCCAAAAACTTTCGGCCGATCCCAATGTCGACCGCATCATTCTTTACGACATGGGTGGCATTCTCACGCCCGAACGCGTGAAGACCCTGGTTCCCGCGATCCTGCGGCATAGTCACGGCAAGCCGATCGAAGTTCATTCGCACAATGTCACCGGGCTGGCTTCGCTGGTGTATTTGGAAGCGATCAAGCAAGGTCTGAATATCATCCATACCTGCTCGCGGCCGTTGGCGAACGGCTCGTCTTTGCCGTCCATCGAGGTGATGCTGCGTAACCTTGCACTCGCCGGTCATACGACAGAAATCGATTCCGCATTGCTCGAACCTATCGCCACGCATTTCGAGCGAGTGGCGCGAACGGCCGGGTTTCCCCTCGGCGTGCCAAACGAATATGACCTGTGGATGTACGAGCATCAAGTGCCCGGCGGCATGACCGGAACACTGAAAAATCAGTTGGCGCAACACGGCAAGGGCGATCGCTTGGACGACGTGCTGCGCGAAACGGCAATCGTGCGGCGCGAACTCGGTTACCCGCCGATGGCGACGCCGTTCTCGCAATTGGTTGGAACACTCGCGGTAATGCACATCTTGACCGGAAAGCGTTATGCCTCGATTCCCGATGAAGTCATTCAATACGCCTATGGCTACTACGGTGCGCCAGCGGCGCCGATCGATCCGAATGTGATGGACAAGATCGCTAACCATCCGCGCGCCAAGGACATCCGTGGCGCCGAGCCGCCGCAGCCAACGCTGGACGAAATGCGCAAACAGTACGGCGATGTCAGCGACGACGAGTTGATTCTGCGATTTTTAGTGGCGTCGAATCACATCGATGCGATGCAGGCGGCTGGCCCGGTGCGGCGTGATTATCCTGTACTTGCTTCGCCGGAATTGGAGCGTGTTAGAGAGCTGATGACGGTAAGCACCGCGCGTATGCTGGAACTTGAGAGTGAGGGATTTTCCGTGAGCTTGCGGCGATGATCGCGCGAGGCGACGCTCCCTCCTTTCGTAAAGGAGGGCTGGGGAGGAATTCAGTGACCCTAAAATATCAACCAAAACTAAAATCAATCGTACGCGTTCTCAAATTGAAAGCGGTTCAAGAATTGGTGCCTGTAAATCCACCCCAGCCCCCCTTTAAAAAAGAGGGGGGTGGCGTGGTGGAGAGTTAATTGGCCCATATCGAATTCATCGACCAAACCCTGCGCGACGGCCAGCAAAGCCTGTGGGGCATGCGCATGCAGGCCGGCATGGCATTGCCCGTTACGCCGATCATCGATCGAGTGGGTTACCGCGTGGTGGATTGCACCGGCAGCTCGATGTTCGAAGTATTGATCAAATATTGCCGCGAAGATCCTTGGGCGGGATTAGATTTGATCACGGCGTCGATGCCGAATAGCCGCGTGCGCGCCGGTATGCGCAGCAACGCCTGCGTGACCTTTGCGATCACGCCCGATGCGGTGATGGATTTGTGGGTGCGGCGTTTATGCGTCCACGGCATTCGCAGTTTTTGGATTTACGACGTGCTGTTCAACATCGATAAGATGCATCGGCTCGCCAAGGTTGCGAAAGAGGCCGGCGCGGAAGTGGCCGGCGCCATTAATTTCAGCGATAGTCCGGTCACCACCGACGAATACTACGGCGCGCGCACGGCAGAACTCGCCGCGAGCGCCGCTATCGATACACTGTTGATTTACGATACGGCAGGGTGTTTGCG
The DNA here is from genome assembly GCA_031380185.1 of Pseudomonadota bacterium. Lineage (GTDB taxonomy): Bacteria > Pseudomonadota > Gammaproteobacteria > Burkholderiales > JALYOK01 > JALYOK01. The sequence goes on along the minus strand of JANNFT010000328.1, from coordinate 9,769 downwards.
CCCGGACCGAGTGGCGGGTTTGGTCGCCGCGGTTCGCGCGAATTCGCTGGGTAAACCGATCGAGGTGCATTCACACAACACCGTCAATATGTCAGCGCTGACGTATTTGGAGGCGATCAAGCACGGCGTCAATATTATTCACACCGCCGCGCGGCCGCTTGCCAATGGCCCGTCGATGCCATCGACGGAAATCATGCTGCGCAACATCGAGTTGCTCGGCCATACCCATGGCATCGACAAGAACAGGTTGGCGCGAGTGTCCGAGCATTTCACACGCTTGGCGCGAACCCTTAACTTGCCGATCGGGGCGCCGAGCGAATTCGATTTGTTTGCTTACGAGTATCAAATTCCCGGCGGCATGATGGGCACGTTCAAGCATCAACTGCTGCAACACAATATGCCGGAGCGACTCGATGATGTGCTGCGCGAGACCGCCGTGGTGCGCAAGGAACTGGGTTATCCGGGCATGATGACGCCGTTCTCGCAATTGGTCGGGACGCTGGCGGTGTTGAACGTCGTCAGCGGCAAACGCTATGCCGTGATTCCCGACGAAGTGATTCAATACGCCCTCGGGCGCTACGGCAAACCCGTGGCGCCGATCGATGCGAACGTAATGGACAAGATCGCCAATGCACCGCGCTATAAGGAGATCGCCGGCCATCCGCCGGAGCAACTTACACTTGCCGAATTGCGCCGCATACACGGCGACGTAAATGATGATGAATTGCTTTTGCGTGCCGTTGTGCCGGTTCATGATATCGAGGCAATGCGTGCGGCCGGACCGATCAAGCTGGATTTTCTGACGCTGTCGTCGCCGGAAATCGATTTCGTTCGCGAACTCAGCCAATTGACGCAATCGCGTTTGCTGCAAATGGAAAACGCGGGTCTCAGCGTGACTTTGACGCGCTGAACATGAGCGATGCTTTTATTGTCGATGCTGTCCGCAGTCCGTTTGGTAAAGGACGGCAAGGGGGTGTGTTGACGAATTTGCATCCGATCGATTTGTTCGCTCAAGTGTTACAAGGTTTGATCCGGCGCACCGATATCGATCCGGCGTTGGTCGAAGATTTAATCGCCGGTTGCGTTATCCAGTTCGGCCAACAGTCTTCCAATGTCGCGCGCCAGGCCTGGCTCGCGGCTGGATTTCCGGCAACCACACCGGGGGTGACGCTGGATCGCAAATGCGGCTCGACGCAACAGGCGATGGACTTCGCCGCGCAAGGCGTGATGGCGGGCGCCTACGATTTGGTGATTGCCGGTGGTGTCGAAATGATGGGTCGGGTCACGATGGGATCAAACCGTCAAGGCCATGACTATCGCGGCCCGATGTTTGATCGGCGTTATCCCGATGGCATGGTGCATCAGGGTATTTCCGCGGAACTGATTGCGGAGCATTGGAATATTTCGCGTGCGGAAATGGATAATTACGCGTTTAATTCGCATCGACGCGCCGCCGTTGCCGAGCAGCGCGGAGACTTTGCGCGACAGATTGCTGCGGTCGAGGTGTCGACTGAATCCGGCGCAACGCGACGAGTTGATCGCGATGAAGGCATCCGGCCCGATACCTCGATCGAGAAACTCGCGAGCCTGAAACCGGCCTTTCAAAACGCTGCGATGGCGACGAGATTCCCGCAGATACGTTGGTCGGTCACGGCCGGCAATTCCTCACAGGTGACCGACGGCGCGACGGCGATGTTGATTGCTTCGGAGAAAATGGTCAAGCGCTTTAACCTCAAACCGCGCGCGCAGGTGCGACACTTCGCTGTTATCGGAGATGATCCGGTCATGATGTTGAGCGGTGTGATTCCCGCGACGCGCAAAGTTCTGGCTAGAGCCGGATTGAAGATGGACGACATCGATGCGTTCGAAGTGAACGAAGCATTCGCGTCGGTTGTTTTAGCGTGGGCGAAGGAGTTAAATGCCGATATGCAGCGGGTAAACAGTAATGGCGGCGCGATTGCGCTGGGTCATCCCGTCGGCGCCTCCGGTGGGCGATTGACTTGCGCGCTACTCGATGCGCTGGAGCAGCGCAATGGCCAATACGGATTGCAGACCATGTGCGAAAGCGGTGGCATGGCGAATGCGACGATTATTGAGCGAGTCGGCGCATGAACGAAGTCAGATCACAAGCGCTATTTGTACTCGAAGCAGAATTGCACAAACCGCAAATGGTGGCGAAGACGCCGTTCGGCGAACGCAAAATTGTCACCGTCGCCGGCGGTACATTCAATGGTGCGCGCTTGCAAGGAACGATCCTGCCCGGCGGCGCCGATTGGGCGTTGACGCGCAACGACGGCTCGTTGCAACTCGATGTGCGTTTGACGTTGGAAACCGCCGATGGTGCGCAAATATACATGACCTACCGCGGCCTACGGCATGGCCCTGAAGCAATACTGGCGCGGCTCTCCAAAGGGGAGGCGGTCGATCCGAGCGAGTATTATTTTCGTATTGCGCCATTTTTCGAGACCGGCGCCGAGAAATATGCATGGCTAAATAATATCGTCAGTATCGGTTATGGTGAACGTCTGGCAAACGGCCCGCGCTACACAATTTTTGAAATTCTTTGAGAGGTGTCTATGGACTTTGAATATTCGGCGAAAGTAAAAGAACTGGAACAGCGTGTACGTACATTTATGGACCTGCACGTCTATCCAAACGAGGCCAACATTCAGGCGGAGATCAACAAGGATCGCTGGCAACAACCGCCATTGATGGAAGAGTTGAAAAAGAAAGCGAAGGCCGACCGTCTGTGGAATTTATTCCTGCCGGAAAGCAAATTTGGCGCGGGCCTGACCAACCTGGAATATGCGCCGTTATGCGAAATCATGGGCCGCTCGCCGTTTGCCCCGGAAGTGTTTAACTGTTCGGCGCCGGACACCGGCAACATGGAAGTGATCGCCCGTTACGGTTCGCCGGAACATCAAAAGGAATGGCTCGCGCCATTGCTCGACGGAACGATTCGCTCCGCGTTCGCGATGACCGAGCCCGCCGTCGCCTCGAGTGACGCCACCAATATCGAAGCGCGCATCGAACGCGATGGCAACGACTATGTCATCAACGGCCGCAAATGGTGGACTTCCGGCGCGCCGCATCCACATTGCAAAATTTTAATCTTGATGGGCAAGAGCGATCCAAACAATTCGAATCGCCATCAACAACAGTCGATGATTCTGGTTCCACTGCACACCAAGGGTGTGAAGATCGAGCGCATCTTGCCGGTGTTTGGTTTTGATGACGCGCCGCATGGCCACGCGCAAGTGTTATTCGAGAATGTTCGTGTTCCGGCAAGCAATTTGTTGCTCGGTGAAGGCCGTGGATTTGAAATCGCCCAAGGTCGTCTCGGACCAGGGCGGATACATCATTGCATGCGTTTGATCGGCCTTGCCGAACGCTCGCTGGAAAAAATGTGCAAGCGTACTAAAGCGCGCGTCGCGTTCGGCAAAGCGGTGTCGGAACAAACCGTCACGCAAGAGCGCATCGCCGAAGCGCGCATCATGATCGATCAGGTGCGTTTGCTCACGCTAAAAACCGCGTGGCTGATGGACACCGTCGGCAACAAGGTGGCGAAAAAAGATATTGCGATGATTAAAGTCGCCGCGCCGAACATGGCCTGCCAGGTGATCGATTGGGCGATCCAGGCGCACGGCGGCGCCGGCGTCACGGAGGACTTTGGTTTGGCGTTCGCGTATGCAACCGCACGATTGTTACGTATTGCCGACGGCCCCGACGAAGTGCATCGCAACCAAATCGCTAAGTTCGAATTGGCGGAACACTTTTAACGATGGCGAATCATTCGCTGCCGGGCACCCGCGGCCGCAAACGCTTGTACTTGATGCGCCACGGCGAGGTCAGCTATCACCGGCCCGATGGCCGCACGGTGTTTTCCAACGAAGTTGATCTCACCGACGAGGGTGTTGCCCAGGCACAGGCCATGGCCGCGACGTTGCAACAGGTCGAATTCGATCTCGCTGCCCACACCGGCTTGCAACGCACGCGCCACACCGCGGAACTGGTGTTGGCCGGACGCGGGGTCGCGGTGCGCACGATAGCGGAGTTAATCGAAATTCAAGGCGGCAGCATTGAGGGCATGAGCGAAGAGCGCCTCGAGGCAGAATTCGTCTACGGGTTGGAGCGGGCGGCGCTGCCGGGCGCGAATTTCGCCGGCGGTGAAACTTTCGTCGCGTTTCAACGCCGTGTGGTCGGCGCGATCGAGAATTTAGTGCGCGAGCCGGCGTGGCACACGGCGCTGATCGTAGCCCACGGCGCCACAAACGCGATGGTGCTGGGCTGGGTCACACAGGGCGGCTTGAATGGTCTGGGCGCGTTCGAACAAGACGCCGGCTGCGTCAACATTGTCGACATCGATGTGATCGACGGCGAAATTATCCGGCGATTTATCCGCGCGCTGAATGTTACGCCTTACAACTTGCCTAAGCTTGGGCGCTATCTCACGGTGACGGAGCAGATCGTGAGTACACGGAAAAAGATTTAAGATTTTCATATGCGGCAAGACTCCCTCATGAGGTTCTGCAGCAAAAGTAGCCGCTATGGACCTATGCCAGGAGCCGCGCCCCGTTTGCCTGGCAGCGTTGCATGGCCTGGGAGCCAAGCGGGGTGCGCCGCGCCACGATGCGTATTCGATTCCAAAACGAAAAGCCATTCCGATAGAACTTAAACGAACTATTAGTCGGCCTGCTTAATCAACGATTCGGCTGGAATGCCCAGGCCTTTGTGTAACTTCCATGCCATCGCCATCGTCAGTGGACGCTTATAATTGAGTATCTCGTACACCCGATTGGATCGACCAATATAAGCCACCAGGTCTTTGACGGTGAGGTTGCGTTGCTCCATCATATATTTGATGGCTTCCACCGCATCCGGCAGATCCAGCGGAAAATGCTTCGCCTCGTAGGCTTCGACCAGCGTGACGAGCACGTCTAGCCGGTCGCCCTCCGGCGAGTTGCGTTTGGCGGTCATTAGTGCCGCAATGGCCTTCAGCGCGGCCTCGTAGTCTCGCTTCGTGCGAATCGGTTTAATGTCCATGTGCGCTTTTCCCTTCATTTAAATCGTTTGTGCGTCGATTTGATCGTATTGGCGGTGCGTGCCGATAAATCGGATGTAGACGACCCGATAGGGGTAGTTGATCCACACGACGATGCGATATTTGTTTCCAGCAATATTGAACACAACCCGCCCGTCTTTCAATATGCTTGCACGGGTGAACTCGCGTTTGATTTCGCTCGGCGATGCCCAATCGGCACTAAGCACCTGTTGTTACCACGTCAACGCGGGCTCGCGCGCATCTTGATTTGCGCACCGGCTGTCGAGAAATTGCTTGATCGTTCGCAATGCAATGACACGCATGATTCATTATAGTCCCAAAATGGGACTTATCGCAATCGACCGCCCCGGAATCATTTTCATGCCATATGCGACCGATCAATTCTCCCAACGTTTGCCGCCAAGACATGCATGGCCACGAAGCAGGCTGGGAGCGGCTCCCAGCAACGGTAATAATGTAGGTTGGGTAGAGGAACGAAACCCAACATCACTGCGTCAGCAAACCGTTGGGGTTCGTTCCTCACCCCAACTTACGCGCTTTGGTTAGACGTATAGGTTAGTGCACGAATGCGGTGCATGACGGCATCCTTTCCGCTTGATTTCAGTGCGATTTCGTCGCGAATTTTCTTCCGCTAATTTTAATGCAACCTTGTAACGGCTTGTTGGAACTGGGTAAATCTCGCGCGCTCTGATGCGATTGATCTCGGCGCAGATTGGCACGCCGTTTGCTTTTTATCATTAGTGAAGAGAGCGGCTTTGTCTGTGCTAGGGCAAGGTTTCGTTTAGAGCAGCTAGGGTTCCGATGCGCCGCGCGCATGCTGGTCCGAGAGCCGCTCGGCCTCGTTTGAGGCTCCACGGAGGGACAAAAGCCCGGGAGAGTAGCTGTGCTCTCTTATTTTGTTTAACCTGAGGGAGTCAAAATAATGCAACGACGTGCTCGGCTTTTCACGCTTTTTTCCGTTTCGCTTCTGAGCCTTGGAAGTATTCTTCTGTCCCAACTTGCGACGGCGGCCGATTCGGTCAGAGTCGGCACGGTGACGTGGATAGGCTACGGCCCATTCTACGTTGCCGATCAGTTGGATTTATTCAAGAAATCGGGCGTCAAAGTCGCCATGCAGATATTTGCCGATCCTGCCCTCATTCCTGCGGCGGTGTTATCCGGTTCGGTTGATGCCGGAATGGTCACCTACGATCAAGTGATCAGCCAGGTAGCGAAGGGCGGCGTCACCAAAGTCGTGATGCCTATCGATTATTCGAATGGTGGCGATGCGATTGTCGCGACCAAGGAGATCACCAAGGTCAGCGATTTCAAAGGCCAGAAAGTGGCGTTCAATCCGCTGTCGCCATCGGATTTTCTGCTGTCCTACGCGTTGCAATCCAACGGTCTGACCGAGAAGGATGTAACGCCCATCAACATGACGCCCGAGGCGGTGCCTGCGGCCTTGGCCTCAAGTGGCGTGAAGATCGGTGTCACCTATGAGCCGACGGTGTCGCAAGTCATCGGGATGGACGATGGCAAGAAGTATCACGTGGTGTTCTCGTCGAAGGACGCGCCGGGCCTCATCACCGACGTGTTGATCGCGACGACCGCGTACATAAAGCAAAATCCGAAGATCATCAAGGCACTGATACAGGGCTATATAGACGGGCTCGCCTATATGAAATCGAATCCTGCCGAAGCCGCGAAGCTTATTGGCAAAGTGATGGGGGTGAGTGACAAAGAAGTTATGGAGCAGTTGCCTGGAATCTATAACCCGACGCTGGAAGAATTTCCCAAGGTGTTCGATAAGAGTAAAGAGACCACATCCTTTTATACCAGCGGCGCGGTGATCGCCAGGATTCTGAAGTCGAAAGGTGAGATCAAGGTCATTCCTAAAATCGAGGACACCTACGATGCCTCGCTGGCGAAAAGCATGATGAAGAAATAACGCACTCACTTGACCGCACCAGGAGGAACCCGGTGATAAAAAATTATTTTCGCAACCCTCAAGGGACGTGGCTCAACCTCGTGGCGCTCGCTTATACATTGGTGGGTTACGTTGCCGGGATCGCCATGCTGACGGCAGGTGCGTGGTGGATCAATATGATCGGCGTGTTGCTCACCGGTCACGCGTTGATCTACGCTGCCTATTTCATCCACGAGTTCGCGCACCAAAGCATTTTTAAAAGCGCCGCGGCGAATAACGCGTGGGGCACGGTCATGACCTGGTTGACCGGTAGTTGCTACGCCACGTTCGGTGCGTTACGGCGCAAACATATGCGCCATCACATCGACCGCGCCGATGTCGTCACATTCGACTACAAGGATTTTTTGCAGCGTTCACCGGATTGGGTGACGAAGCTGGTATTGGTTCTGGAATGGATGTATGTGCCTGCGGTGGAATTCTTGATGCACGGATATGTGATGCTGTTGCCGTTCCTGAAGCCGGAGCGAAAACACGAGTGGCCGCGCCTCGTTGCCATCATTGCGATACGGCTGGCATTGTTCGGCACGTTATTTTGGGCGTCTCCGAAGGCGTTCTTGTTATACCTGGTGGCGTACATGATGATGTTGCACGTATTGCGTTTCGCCGATGCGTTTCAGCACACCTATGATGCCTTCGCGGTGTTGGAAGGCGGCGAGATTCCCAACGATAAGGTTCGCGATCGCGACTACGAGCAGACCAATACGTATTCCAATTTGACGTCGTTACGCCGTCCTTGGTTGAATTTGCTGTTCTTGAATTTCTCCTATCACAACGCGCACCACGAACGGCCCATCGTGCCGTGGCACGATCTGCCGAAACTGCACGCGGAGCTCTTCGGTCGAGAGTATGGTCAAGTCATTCCTATGATCGATCTATTGCGCGGACATCATCGCCATCGAGTGAAACGCATTCTGTCGGACGACTACGGCGAAGTCGGCGCCGGGCCGGGCAAAGCAGAACGTTTCCTCGGCGCCGTCGGCGTGTCATTTCTCACGGCGGTGTAGTGGGCCGCTATGGCCTTGAAGGTAGCGTCGTCATGATTACCGGCGCGGGCAGCGGCATAGGAAAAGGACTGTCAATCGCGTTCGCCGCCCAGGGGGCGAGGTGATGCATTGATTGCCGATATACCAACGCTGACATTGAATGGCAAAGTCGCGCTGGTGACCGGGGCGGCCACGGGCATAGGCCGCGCCATCGCGCAGACGTTCGCGCAAGCCGGTGCACGCGTTGTCGTTAATCATTGGGATCGATTAACCGAAGCGAATCAGGTAGTGGCGCAGATCCGCGCGCGCGACGGTGTTGCGCAAACTATCGCGGCGGACGTCCGTAACGGCGAAGGCATTGAACGCATATTCGCGGAAGCAGAGTCGCTGTTCGGTCCGATCGACATCCTCGTCAACAATGCCGGTGTGATTCAGGAGAAGCCAACCCATGAGACGACCGAGGCCGACTGGGATTACGTGGTCGATACCGATCTCAAGGGCGTGTTTTTATGTTGCCAAGCTGGGTTGAAGCGAATGGCGACGCGCCAAAGCGGCGTGATCATCAACATCGCATCGGAACTTGGTCAGCTCGGCCGTGCGCGCTACGCGCCTTACTGCGCCGCGAAGGCCGGTGTGATCGGACTCACCCGTGCCCTCGCGCGCGAGTTCGCGCCGGCAATCCGCGTCAACGCGATCGCACCCGGGCCCGTCGACACGCCGATGCTGTCGCTCGAGCATATGAGCGCAGAAACGCTGACGCAGGAGCGCGCGATTCCCGCCGCCCGCGTCGGCCGGCCCATTGAAATCGCCACGGCCGCGCTGTTTCTTGCATCGGACCTAGCCAGCTTTTTTTACGGTCAAGTGTTAGGGCCGAACGGCGGCGCCCATATGGGGTGAAGATGATGTTGAAAATGGCGTCCTTGTTTTGTACGCCCATATGGCGTGAACCCGTTGCTGACCACGTGCCCGTACCGATGGAGAATCGCGACCGCGACTATGAGCAGGGCAATACCTATTCCAATGTGATCTCAGTAAATCACCCGTGGCTGAATCTGCTCACCCTGAATTTCGGCTATCACGGTGCGGGTCGTGGGGGTAGATTCATCGGCGCGCACGGTATGTTCTTTCTTAGCGTAGTTTAAAAATGGCGACACGAGTCGAAACAGAACGCACCACCCAGCTCGCGGTCGGCGCTTTATTGCTGGCCGGTGTGCTATTCGGCTTGATGTGGTGGCCGCTCAAATATTTTTCGGCGCAAGGCATTGGCGGATTGGTATTGACGATGACAACATACGGCGCGGTAGGCCTGATCGGACTACCAATTCTCGTCTCCCAGCAAGGGTACTGGCGCCGGCAGCGTTCCCTACTTATTGCCGGCGGATTGCTCGGCGGTGCGGCAAACGTTGCGTTTGTATCTGCCCTCATGAACGGCGACGTGATGCGCGTGATGCTGCTGTTCTACGTCGCGCCGGTTTGGAGTGTGCTCGGGGCGCGATTTTTGTTTAATGAGGTATTGACGCCAGTGCGGCTCAGCGCCGCTGCAATGGCGCTGTTCGGCGCGCTGCTGGTGCTGGGAGGACCAGACATTTTAGCGGCGCCGCTGTCCGTCATCGATCTGTTGGCGCTGGCCTCAGGTCTGCTGTACGCCGCTCAAAACCTTGTTTCGCGCGCTGCACAGCAAGTACCCATCATGTCGAAGTCCGTTGCCGTCTTATTTGGTTGCGGCGCTTTGAGCGCACTACTGCTGCCTTTTTCTGA
>JANNFT010000289.1:0-1544 GCA_031380185.1 Pseudomonadota bacterium | reverse complement strand
ACGAAGCAATCTCGTATTTCGAAGCGGCAAAAATAGAGATTGCTTCGTCGCGGCGTTTATCCTTGAGTGCGGCGCAGGGCCCCTTTCGATGAACTTCCGTTATCCACAAGGCAGTGGAATCGTAGCCCTTTCTCCTTTTTCTAGTGGCCAAGGCCAGCCCCTGGCAGCCTTTGTACTTATGCTATTACAGGGGGAATGAGGGGGATTTTCAGGCGCCTATCGTGAGCCACCGCCACAAAATCCTTTCACGCTACTTTACCCTCAATAGCAAGCAATCGGCCTGCGATCCAATAGGGGCGCGGCTGTCAGGCCATAGCCGGAACATTGAGTGGGTGCGCATACGTGAGAAGGGACTTACGGGTCCCGCGCCATAACACATACTTTAATCAATCGCTTGATTTATGTGTTATAGTGACCGCCATGAAATCACAGCACAACATAGCCAAACGAGCGCAGCGCAGCGACGGCGAAGAATCGCGCGAGCGGTTACTGCACACGGCCCTACGTCTTTTCGCCGAGAAGGGTTTTGAAAAGACTTCGACGCGTGAAATCGCCGCGGCGGCGGGGGTGAACATCGGCGCCATCAGCTATTACTTCGGCGACAAGGCCGGGCTTTATCGCGCGGTGTTTTTAGAACCCTTGGGGAATTCGAAAGACGATATCGCATTATTCGATAATCCAGCCTACACATTGCGCGAGGCGCTGCAGGGGCTGTTTTCCGGTTTTCTGGAGCCGTTGAAACAAGGTGAGGGCGTTCGGCAATGCGTGCGTTTGCATTTCCGTGAAATGGTCGAGCCGACGGGTTTGTGGGCGGAAGAAATCGATGGTGGCATCAAACCTTATCACGCCGCGTTGGTCGCAGTTCTGTCGCGCCATTTCGGTCTCAAGCGAGCGGACGACGATGTGCATCGACTGGCATTTTCCATCGTCGCGCTTGGCATCCACATGTTCGTCGGGCGCGACATTATGGAAGCCATCAAGCCGCAACTGATCGCTACGCCCAAGGCCATAGACATCTGGGCCGATCGATTGGTCAGCTACGCCGCAGCGATGGTGAAAGCTGATTCATTGCGACGGCGCGAAGCGGCGAAATTGAAATGACGAAATTATTTTTTAACTTTTTTCAGGTCCGAGCGTTTGAATCGTGCGGAGTGATCTTATGAGACGCAAACCTATTCTCATCATTGCCGCCGTAACGGCGGCCTTAGTAGTGGGCACCGCTGTAATTTTCGCGAAGCAGATTGTTGGCGGAACCGAAAAAACAAAACCGCCTCCGATAGCAACGGCGAAACCGGCGCTTACCGTTACGACGACACGACCGATTGCGTCGGATTTGCCGATTGTGCTCAGCGCGAATGGCAACATTATGGCCTGGCAGGAAGCGAGTATCGGCGCCGAGGCAAGTGGATTGCGCGTCACGGACGTCCGAGTCAACGTCGGCGATCAGGTCGAGCGCGGCCGGGTTATCGCAACCTTTGCCACCGAGACGATCGAGGCAGACGTAGCGCAAGCGCGCGCCAATGTTGCCGAGGCTGAGGCAAACG
>JANNFT010000259.1:0-5400 GCA_031380185.1 Pseudomonadota bacterium | reverse complement strand
GGCCGCGAGCGCACCTTTGCCAATGCGCCACGCACATTAGATTTAGATATCGCGCTCTACGGCGATGAGATCGTCGACCAGGAAAGTTTGAAGATTCCGCATCCGCGCATGCACGAACGTGCGTTTGTGCTGGCGCCGCTGGCGGAAATCGCGCCGGATTTGGTGATTCCGGGGCAGGGTCCGATCGCTCAGTTGCTTGCGCGATGCAGCGATCCGAGTTTGAAACGGATCCTAGACTGAGATGCAACATCAAAATATTAATTACCAGCCTCAACAATGCGTTCCCTCCCCTTCAAGCCTGTCCTGAGCAGCGTCGAAGGAGGGAGGGCCATGGTGGGGATGGGTTTAGTGGTGCGGCTAATCAAGGCATAGACCCATCCCCATGGCCTTAGGCCACCCCGTCCCAACTTTACGTTTTTCATTAAACTAGAAATGGCGCTACCGGAAAAATATCGCTACGTCATCATCGAAGGCCCCATCGGCGTGGGCAAAACCAGCCTGGCGAAGCGCATGGCAGAGCACCTCAGTGCGGATGCTTTGTTGGAAGAACCGGACGCCAATCCGTTCCTGCCGAAGTTTTATAAAGACATGCGCCGGCACGCTTTTTCGACGCAGATGTTTTTTCTGTTTCAGCGTGTCGCGCGAGTCAGCGATTTAAAGCAACGTGAGCTGTTTGAAAACCTTACTATTTCGGATTTTTTGCTCGAGAAAGATCCGCTATTCGCGCGCATGACCTTGACCGACGAGGAGTTCAGTCTTTATCAGCGTATCTACCAACAGCTCGCGCCGCAAGCGCCGGCGCCGGATCTGGTGATCTATTTACAGGCGCCGGTGGAAACGCTGATTCAACGCGTCAACCGTCGCGGCAATATCTACGAACGCAATATTTCCGAAGACTATCTGCGCCGCTTGGCGGAAAGTTATACCGAATTCTTTTACCAATACGAAAGGTCGCCGTTGTTGATCGTTAACAGCAGCCGCTTAAATTTTGTCGATCGCAGTGAGGATTTTGAATTACTATTGCAACGCATCAACGCGATGCGCGGCGGCCGGGAATTTTTTAATCGCGGCTCGTGAGAAACCCGCGAATACTATTTTGAGGCGAGACAAAATGCGACTGACTCTAAAAGACCTAGCAAAAAAATTCGAAGCGAAAGAAAAGATCACGATGGTGACCATCTACGATGCCAGCTTTGCCGCTGCGGCAGAGCAGGCGGGGGTGGAGATTTTATTCATCGGGGATTCGCTCGGCATGACCGTGCAAGGTCACGACAGTCCGCTGCCCGTCACGGTCGAAGACATGGTTTATCACACCCGCGCCGTGGTGCGTGGTAGCAAGCAAGGTTTCGTGATCGGCGATCTGCCGTTCGGCGCCTATCACGAAAGCCCGGCGCAAGCATTTCGCAATGCTGCGCAACTGATGCGGGCGGGCGCGAATATGGTAAAAATTGAAGGCGGCGCGGTGATGGCCGAAGCAGTGGAATTTTTGACCAAGCGCGGCATTCCCGTCTGCGGCCATCTCGGGCTCACGCCACAATCCTACAACGCCCTCGGCGGTTTCCGCGTTCAAGGCAAGAGCGACGAAGGCGCGAAGCAATTAATCAACGACGCGAAAACATTGCAAAGTGCGGGCATGTCCATGCTCGTGTTGGAAGCGGTTCCCGCGACCTTGGGGAAACAGGTTACCGAAAATCTCACGATTCCGACCATAGGCATTGGCGCCGGCCCCGATTGTTCCGGGCAGGTGTTGCTTGCGTACGATTTGCTCGACATTTTCCCAGGCAAAAAAGCAAAATTCGTGAAAAACTTTATGGCGACCGGCGGCAACGTGTCGGCAGCTTTCGCAAATTTCGTCAAAGAAGTAAAAGCCGGAACCTTCCCGGGACCAGAACATTGTTACTAAGAAAAGAAAAATAAATGGACGTCATCCACACCGTACAAGAATTGCGCCAACGCCTGCGCGCAGAGCCGCGCGTGGCTCTGGTGCCGACCATGGGCAATCTGCACGAGGGGCACATTCAACTGATCCGCATCGTCAAGCCCAAGGCTGCGTGCCTGGTCGCAAGTATTTTCGTTAACCGCTTGCAGTTCGGCCCGAAGGATGACTTCAATAAATATCCGCGCACCCTGCAGGGCGATTGCGAAAAGCTGGACGAGGCCGGTTGCCACGTCGTGTTCGCGCCAACGGAAGAAGAAATTTATCCTCAGCCACAGACCTATACCGTGGAGCCGTCGAGCTTGCAGAACATTCTCGAAGGCGAATTCCGCGCCGGGCATTTTCGCGGCGTGGCGACCGTGGTGTTGAAACTCTTCAACATGGTGCAACCGCAGATCGCGATTTTCGGTAAAAAAGATTATCAGCAATATCTGGTGCTCCGCGACATGGTGCGGCAATTGGAACTGCCGATCGACATCATTCCCGCCGAGACCGTTCGCGCCGGCGACGGCTTGGCGTTGTCGTCGCGCAACGGTTACCTATCGCCGAAAGAACGCCACGAAGCGGTCCGGCTTCACCAACAATTGCAAAAAGTACGCAGTGCAATTTTCGCCGGCGAGTGGGATTTCGCCAAACTCGAACAAGCCGCAATGAAACATTTAGATGAACACGGCTGGAAAACCGATTACATTTCCGTGCGCCGCCAGCAGGATTTATTGACCCCGCAACCGCAGGAAAAACATCTGGTTGTTCTTGGGGCTTCCAAGCTGGGCTCTACGCGGCTGATCGATAATCTGGAAATCGATTTGTAGTTTGGTTTGTTCCCACAATGTGCAAATATTCTGTCATTCCCGCCTTCGCGGGAATGACGATCAAAACCAATATTCCACTGTTTCCCGGCCCACTTCGCGAGCGGGTTCCTTGGAGGAAGCGTTGCCCGTGTAGTTGCCGCCTCCCTTGATATTTTTGTACTTGCCGCTCCCATCGAGGTACTGATTTGTTCCCACCCAGGTTGACTCCCGCGAACCTACGCTCCTATGCGGCATCATATTCCGCTCCAAGGTTAAGTTCGCAAAAGTGAACCGAGAACCACACCGGCCGCGCAAAAATTCTACGCTTTCGAATGGTTGAAATCCCTGCTTAATCAAGTAGGATTAGAGTGGGTTGGAGAAAGTGTTTTTCGGTGAATGCGAGTTGGTCAGTGAGGTTCCATGCGCGAGCCAAAAGGATTCCCGCCTTCGCGGGAATGACAACTAGATCCTCTTTAGAATCGTCTCGCGAGCCCCCGTTCGCTAACCAGCGCCACTGCCGAGCGCGGCTCCCTGCTTGTCTTCCGGCAATCTATGCCTGCGAGCCAGTATCCATGCACCGCGTGGCGCGGTTACATGGGGCATTCACGCTGGTTGCACCGTTTAATGATAATTTGTAGATCGCATTACGTTTGTTCCTTAGCGTGGGTATTGCAAAGCCGGGTAAAATAGCGTTTGTTGTTGTCCGACAAGTCACACTAGGAGGGAGATATGTGTAAGGTTCTGATGTTGGTGTCTGCGCTGAGTATTTCTGCGCCGACTTATGCTGCGGAGAATAACTGGGCCAACGATCTGGCGCCTATTAGTGCGCAGGATTGGAATGCCGAGCGCGCCGCACATTTGTTGGAACGCGCTGGTTTCGGCGGTACGCCCGACGAAATTCAGCGCTTCACAGCGATGACGCCGGAAGCGGCGATGAACGAACTGGTCGATTTTCAGGGCGTAGACAATAGCCGCCTCGCGCCTTTCGACGAATCCGGCGTGTTCGATCCCGGCGTCGATCCATTTCCTGAGAGCCGCCCTGCGACGACGACCATGGCCAAGCAGCAGGGCGAGGCGCTGGGTGTGAAGGTAAAGCCGAACGGTAATCGCAAGATGCAACCAGTGGTGAATAAGTTTTTCTTTTGGTTGCGCGCCAGCCGCTTGGAGACGGATCGCCTCGGTTATTGGTGGGCGAATCGGATGTTGACAACGCAGCGGCCACTGGAAGAAAAAATGGCGTTGTTTTGGCACGGCCACTTCGCTAACAACGAAGAAAAAGTGCGCGACTATCGAAAAATGCAGCGGCAATTGGCGTTGTTCCATGCGAAGGGCACGGGCAATTTCCGCGAACTGTTGATCGGTGCGGCGCAGGACCCGGCGATGCTCGCCGTCCTCGACGCCGGAGTAAACGTGAAGGGCGCGCCGAATGAAAACTTCGCACGCGAGATCATGGAGCTGTTCACCATGGGCGTGGGCAACTATAGCGAGAAAGATATTCGCGAAGCGGCGCGCGCGTTTACCGGCTGGAACTACGCGGGCGTCGAATTTAAGAAGATCGATGCGAAACATGACGACGGCGTCAAAAATGTTCTCGGCCGCAGCGGCAATTTCGACGGCGTGCAAGTGATCGATATTATTTTGGATCAGCCCGTTACCGCGGAATTTGTCGCCGGAAAAGTTTATCGGTATTTGGTGCGTCAGGAATTGACCAACTCGACCAAGAAGCAACTCGCTGCGGTGTTGCGTGACAGCAAGTATGAACTCGCGCCGCTGTTGAAAACGATTTTCTTGTCGAAGGATTTTTACAGCGCGCCTTCCACGGCGACGCGCATCAAGAGCCCCGTTGAACTCGCGGTCTCAACTTATAAAAAACTCGGACTGAAAGAAATTCCGGGCGTTCCGGACTTCAACGACGCAACGGAAGCTTTGGGTCAGCGTTTGTTTCGTCCGCCGACGGTAGCGGGTTGGGCGCAGGGCAAGAGTTGGATTACACCGGGGCTGTTGCTGGAGCGCGGCAATTTCACGCGGGATTTGTTGTTCCCGAATATTAATTTTTTGCCGCCGGATCGCTATCCCGACGACGAAACCATTCGCATCGTCAGCGCTAAGATCGATCAAGGATTAGACATCACAACCGCGACGAAACCGGAAGGCAAGGGCATGGGCGGCGGTGGCGAGGCGATGATGTCAATGTCTAACGCCATGGCGGATCGCGATGAAGATTTCAACACACGCTATGCAAGCTTTCGAGGCTGGCAGATGGCGACGGAGAAAGTGAAGCCAATCGTTCGGCGCACCGCGCAAATAGATTTGGCGGCAATGCTCAAGGCGCAAAAAATAACGACAACAACAGCGGCGGTCGATTACATGTTGGCGCGTTTTCTGTGCACGGCGGCCGACAGCGCGGATCGGGCACGTTTGATCGAATTTTTAAATAGTGAATTGGGCACGGACAATGTGAGCGATGCGGAAACTTATCTTGAGGAACCCTTGCGCTTACTTCTCCACCTTATTATGAGCTTGCCTGAATATCAGTTGGGATAGGAGATAGGACGATGAAAGACGACAAATATTTTGGCCAGAATATCAGCCGTAGATCCTTGCTGGGTGCGGGTCTCGCAGGCATCGGTTTGAACGGCGCGCGCTTGTTGGGCGTGCCGATGGCGCTGGGAC
>JANNFT010000254.1:0-5198 GCA_031380185.1 Pseudomonadota bacterium | reverse complement strand
AGTCTGAATCCTGAACGCGTATGGGTCGATGCTTTGTGTATGAATAACGCGCGCGACCACCGCGATGCGGCGGAGTCTCAAGCGATAGCGATGTCGATATATCGCGGCGAGTTTCTGGAATGCGAACCTGAAGCAGCATGGATGTTTCCGATGCGCGCGCGATTGCGGCAACTTCACGCCGAGGCAATTCGCGGTTTGTCCATTACTGCTCAATCTGAAATCAAAAAGAAAGTGCCCTCGCTGTAAGGTTGTCGTGTACCGGAGAGCCATAGATATCTCCGGTGCAACGACCAACCTTCACAAGGAGACGAGAAATGAAACAATCAGTTTTACGGGCAATCACGCTGGCGTTGTTGCTTTGCTTAGCCTGGATCCACCCCGCCCAAGCCCAGAATGACGCAGACAAGATCCGCTTGATCGAGGCAGAGGCTGCTGGGTGGTCGCGCAACATGGATCAACTGCTTAGTGTTTTCACCGACGACGTTACGTACGAAGATACCCCTCTTGGCAGCACCTTCCGTGGAAAGGGCGAGTTGCGTACGTTTGCGCAGGGGTTCTTCAACGCGTTTCCCGGCGACCTAAAGGCGGTCATCACCTCAACCGTAATCTCGGGTAACCGTGCTGCATCCGAGTGGAGGTTCACTGGCACACAGGTCGGTGATTTGGCAGGAATCCCGGCTTCCAACAAACAGATGGATCTGCGCGGCGTTTCTATCTATGAGTTCGAGGGCGGAAAGATTAAGCGCAAGATTGACTATTGGGATATGGCGACCCTAGTCAAACAGCTTAGTCGATAGATGCAAGGCGACGGCTCCAATCGGCGGCCTGGGATCGTCGCCTAACCATATCCGGCCACGGAGTTTGGACGCCAGCTTCTCGGGAACGTCGGCTGCTGACTAAAACGCGGATCAAAAGAATTCTGTTAGCATTGCGACCCGTAAGGAGGAATTACAGGAAAATCAATCGTGCAACGTGTGTTGGTGTATCGCTTAGCAGCCCGCCCTATTATCAAGGAACTGACACGGGCACAGTTCGTTTCGGATAACCTCTGTAGATTCTCGA
Source organism: Pseudomonadota bacterium (assembly GCA_031380185.1). Classification (GTDB taxonomy): domain Bacteria; phylum Pseudomonadota; class Gammaproteobacteria; order Burkholderiales; family JALYOK01; genus JALYOK01. The sequence goes on along the minus strand of JANNFT010000254.1, from coordinate 4,136 downwards.
TGTGCCGGTGTGACTCGACGCCACAACTCGCTCACGTTTAATGAATGCAATTCTGTTAGCGCTCGCGGTCTGGCTCGGGGCCGGTGATGCGCTGGCCCAGGAACGTCCGAAGTATTTCAATTTACGCTACGACGAAGATTGGCGCGTCGTGGGCGATACCGCCAAAGCGAGTGATAAATGGGACCCGGTGAAACATATTCCGTTGGACGACGCGGCGTATTTATCGTTGGGCGGCGATGCGCGCGTGCGTTACGAATATTTCCGCAACCCCGGATTCGGCGCCGGCCGCCAAGACTCCAACGGCTATGGTCTGCAACGCTACATGCTGCACGGTGATCTGCGCATTAATCCGTGGTGGCGGGTATTCGGCCAACTGCAACATAGCCAGGAAAGCGGCCGGACCGGTGGGCCGCGCAGCTTCGACGAGAACAAACTCGATGTGCATCAAGCGTTCGTCGATATCGGTCCGTGGCAAACCATGCGGCACTATACCGCGCTGCGCCTCGGTCGCCAGGAGTTGGAATTTCCCTTCGCGCGGCTCATGTCGGTGCGCGATGGCCGCAACACGCGCATCACCTTCCAAGGCGGACGCTTTATCCACCAGACGCCCGAGTGGCGCGGCGCCATGTGGGTGCTGCGGCCGGTGCGCATCGATCCAAATGAATTCGACGACGAATGGGACGAGGCCCGGCTCGCCGCTGGCGCCGCCCACACACACTACGGCTTTCTCACCCCCCATGGCAATATCGCGCTCAGCTACAACCTATTCAACAACCGCGTCGCGCGCTACGAACAAGGCACAGCGCCCGAGCATCGCCATGGTGTTGGCGCGCGCCTTTGGGGCGTCATCGGTGGCTTCGACTACAACTATGAAGCGGTCTATCAGTTCGGCAACTTCGGCGATGCGGCTATACGCGCTTGGGATCTACTCTCGGACACTGGCTACACTTGGAACGACGTGCGCTTTCAGCCGCGCTTAGGCGTACGCTTCGACATCACCTCGGGCGATAGCGATCCAAACGACAATCGTTTGGAAAATTTCAATCCCCTATTCGCCGCCACCGCCTATTCCGGACTCGCGGGTTTGATTGGCCCGAGCAACGCCATCGATCTCGCGCCATCGCTCACCGTACGCTTCGACAACGGCGCGAATCTCACATTCGGCACCGCCATGTTTTGGCGTCACCGTACGCAAGACGGCGTCTACGATCTCGATCTCAACTTGATCCGCAGCGGCAAGAACAGCCGCTCCCGCTTCGTCGGCCAACAGTGGACCTTGCAAGGCAACTGGCCGCTGACCACCCATGCAAACTTGGCGGCGACCCTGTCGTACTTCGACACCGGCCGCTTCTTGCGCGAGACCGGCGCAGGAAAGAATGTGCTCTATTTCACCGTCTGGTGGAACTACCGCATCTGAACAAGGCATGGCTACGAGACAAGCAGGGTGCGGCTTCCAGACAATGCTACGCCACCACCGGCTCTGGATAAGCCTTGCAGATCGATGTGCGAAAAAGATCTGTCCCTAAGATCTTTGGACCATTTCGCGCTTTCGCGTGCAGTTCAGCCACGCCATCGGCCTCGGTCAACATTGGCCCGGCGCGAACGCCAAATAGCCGCTTTCTGGCGCTAAGTCCACCGTGAAGACGATCTCGTTTTTCTCGCGATTCTAACGACAGGTTATAGATACCACGGCGGTTGACAATCCCCTCGCTCACAATACGCCGTCCGGATTTTTACGATGTTTACTGAGCATCATGAAAAATCACCCCAAGCGTATGCCGCTGTCCCGTGCGTATCCGGCTCACGCCATGGCGAAGATTGACGCGATACATGCCGCGCGCGCCTTGCACCGGACGCTGCTGCACAGCGAAAATCACCGCGTCGCCTTGACGCAGTGGCACGACTTCCGCGCGCGACTGCATGCGCGGGCGCTGCTCCGTGAGCACGAACTCGCCGCCGCTGAAATCCCGTTCGGGCTGCGACAAAAGAACCGTTACCTGTAACGGAAACACATGCTCGCCGTACAGATCTTGATGCAGGCAGTTATAGTCGTCCGGGGCGTACCGCAGCAGAAGCGGTGTCGGCTTGACCTGCCCGGCCGCGTGGCAGCGGGCAAGGTAGTCGACGTGCTTGTCCGGATAGGGATCGTTGATGCCCATCGCATTATTCCACCGGTTGGCGATGGGCGCGAGACGCGGGTAAAAGGCCCCACGCAAATCGGCGACGATGTCGGGCAGCGGATAGCAGAAATATTTGTATTCGCCGCGCCCGAAGCCGTGTCGCGCCATCACCACACGGCTGCGAAACAGCGCATCGATCGGATACAGTGAGGTCAGCGCGCTGCACTCCGACGGCGTGATTAGCCGCTCGACCAGCGCGTTACCGTGACTATCGACGTGCTGCGACACCCGTTCCCAGTCGATCGCAGTCATGCGTTCCTCGATATCGTTTGCCGAGGCTATGGCCGTGGTCTTATCTCGCGCATTCATGCTTTTGCCTCGCGCTCGAGCAGCGCGCGTTTGCGCTCCACTCCCCAGCGATAGCCGGACAGTCCGCCGTCGTGGCGCACCACTCGATGGCATGGAATCGCCACCGCGAGTGCATTCGCTGCGCAGGCTTGGGCCACCGCGCGCGCGGCTTTCGGCGCGCCGATGCGGTTTGCAATTTCGGAATAGCTAGCCGTGGCGCCAGACGGAATCTCGCGCAATGCCTGCCAGACTCTTTGCTGGAACGCGGTGCCGCGCAGATCCAGCGGTAGGGCAAGTCCCAGCCGGGGGACTTCGACGAAGCCCACGACTTTCGCGACGAGTTGCTCGAATTTGGCATCGCCGCCGATCAGATCGGCGCGCGGGAAACGATCTTGCAAATCGCGCGCGAGCTCATCGGGATCGTCGCCGATGAGAATAGCGCACACCCCGCGCTCGCTGGCGGCCACCAAAATAGAGCCAAGCGAGCACTCGCCGATAGCGAAGCGGATTGCCATGTTCGCTCCGCCGGCGCGGTAGTTTGACGGCGTCATGCCCAAGACTGCGTCCGCCTGCTCGTAGAATCGCCCGTTGGAGTTGTAGCCCGCGTCAAAAATCGCCGCAGTGACGGAACCGCCGCGGTCGAGTTCATGGCGCACACGCTTGGCGCGATGGGCGGCGGCATAGGCTTTTGGCGTGAGGCCGGTGGCGGCCTTGAAGACTCGATGAAAATGATAGGCGCTCAGACCCGCGTGGTGCGCCAGATCCTTGAGGCCAGGCACGGTCTCGGCGTTCTCAATGAGCCGGCAGATGTCGATGACTTTCGCCGCGTGCTGTTCGGCGAGCGGCAACTGATCCGGCTTACAGCGTTTGCACGGGCGAAAACCGGCCCGCTCCGCGTCTGCGGCGGTGAGGTAAAAGCCAACGTTTTCCGGCCGCGCTGGGCGCGACGCGCAGGAAGGCCGGCAGTACACGCCGGTGGTTTTGACGGAGTAGAAAAAAGCGCCGTCCGCCGCTGAATCGCGGGCGCGCACGGCGGCCCAGCGCGGATCGTTTAGCGTTGCGGCAAGCTGACTGGTCCCTGAAGTTTTCATGTTCGTTCCGTTTATAGATGAGCGTTGCAGTTTACGTTCGGTCGCGAGGCCGCGCACTCCGTGTCTTGCTATCGAATTCGAGACCGCCTGCAAAGCTATCGGGACGACTCGCGACTAGTGAAAATCGACAATGGTTTCGTTGCGCACAAAGCGTTGCAAGAACGAGCCGACATCGAAATCCGGGTCGACGGCCAGCGTCGCTTCGAGCGCTTGATCAAGCATCTCATCGCGCTGAAATGAGTGGAGCGCCGCGGCGTCCGCGGCCGCAACCGCCTCGACTTCCATAACAAAACTACGCCGCATCACCAGCACGAATTCGCCGCCCTCGCTCAAATCAACATGCTGATCCCCCAGATAATCCGGCAGGTTAACCTGCCAAATCCGTCGAATCGGAAACTCGCTTTTTAGCAGGCGCGCGGCGGGATTCAAAACAAAGCGCAATTTCGCATAGCCCTCCGGCATGATGCTCTGCAAATGGCTTAGATCAAAGCGCTCATGATCAGCCGCGTGGAACGCCTCATGGACAGACCATTCCAGCCTTGCCACGTCTGGAAGGTAGGCTAGATATGCCGCTCCG
>JANNFT010000251.1:0-6087 GCA_031380185.1 Pseudomonadota bacterium | reverse complement strand
CAGGAAACCGCGATCTGATCATTGGATTGGATATCTGTTAGTTTTAGTGTGGGCCGGGTCCAGCGTTTGTCGAACAAAATCGTTTTGTTATTTACCAGGATGGGCTTACCCAACAAGGTCAGCCCAGCCGCGTTCGTTGCTTCCACAGTGGATTGGATGTTGCTTGGCGAGGTGGGCTCGACCTCGATTTCCGTCGCGTCGATCACACCAATAACGCTGAGTTTTCCGTGCACGTCGACCTTTAGTCCATTCGCAAGTAGAGTAGTCGCGGGCGAGACTTTAGCGTGGCTCGAATCGATCGCTTGACCATTTATCGTAAAAGTCTTCCCACTCAGGTTGCTGATAAATCCGCTCACTTCGGCTTCTATGCCAGGGGCGCCACCTAAACCCTGCGTGGTTATTTCAACTTCGGTCGCACTCAGCGTATCGGGACTGGTGGCAATCCCGCGTACTTGGGCAAATTGACCAATCGCGGGCGTGGCGCCGGCCGGCTCGATTTTGGCGTTCGCATAATCAATCGTCAGCGCCCCGACGACAAAAATTTTCTGTTCGACCAACACATTGGAAATGGCGCCCGACACATTAATCTTTTGCGAGGCCGACTTTAGGCGAATAAACGTCGCTAGCACTGAGTTCGCCATGGGGTCGCTTATAAACCCGCTGACTTCAACCATCTGCCCGGGGTTGTAGTCGCACAGTCCGTTAATCAACGCTGGCAAAGTATTGTTATCGGCTTCGACTGTTTGTCCGAGAACGATCATCGACGCGCAGTTCGCATTGATGCTGCTGATCGGCCCGGTCAGCGTATTTTTGTAGGTAATGGTTTTCGCTTCGCTTAAATGCGACTCGGTATATTTATAGGCGCCTATTTCGACGAACATACCGGGTTGCAAATCGGTTACTCGCGCAGGCTGGGCATCGACCGTCACCGTGGTCGATGCCGTTATCTGATACGCCGTGCCATTGACCGTGAGGGACGCCGGTTCCGCTTTAGAAATTGTCCCCTGCGACACGACGCCCGTGCCGCCGGCGCCGCCTCCTCCTCCAGTACCGCCGCCCGCATCACCGCCACCGGTTCCGCCCACGCCACCGCCACAACCAGCAAGTAAAATTATAGTGAGTAGTGGCGCGACCAGGTCGACCCGCAACATTGGCTTAATCAGCCAGCGAAAAACTTTCGAACGTGCTGACCCTGAGGTCAACGTTTTCCTTTTGAGCGCTTTTCGGTACTTGAAGCACTCTCGGCCGGCGGTCTTAACTCTAATTCGTTTCGGGCGCCGCAATAGAAGTACAAGCCGAAATTCATGCGTTGATTCGCGTCGGGTCGACCTGAATCAAGACGGTCTAGTTCTAGGGCAAGGCGATTGATTTCCTGAATGGTGCGCATGCCTAAATCGGTTGAGAGTTTTTGCAATGTTTCGATCGATGCCGGCGTCAGGCTATGGTAGTAAACGCTGCGTTCCAATTGCGACGGCTCATTGCCGAGCATATTATTAACGCTGACGGCGATGTGGTCCTGAAGATTTTGTCCAAAATAAAATGCCTTCTCGGCGCTGCCTTTGTGCGGAACGAAGGCCTTTGTCCTTAACCATACACGATCCTGTTCATCCAACTCCACCACACCAAGTCGCAACCATTCGTCCAGAATCGGCCGAGAGCGGATATCACGGCGGATCGCGGCGAACAAGGATTCGAATGATAACTCACCGCCTTCACTCGCGTGTCGCGCGAGCGGTACTGGATTGCCATCGGAATCGAGATATTTTGTGTCGCTGATCCAACGTGCGACGACTTGCGCGCCAATCGACACCGCAGTCGGAACTTCATCAATCGCCGCGCTGCTATCTTCAGTTAAACGCTTTACCTCCCCACGGTGGATTCCCGTCAACATGCTGACGCGGCTATCTGTCGGGCGGCGCTCGTCCAAGGGGAAGTCTTTGTTCGCGACTTCAACGTATAGAGACTTTAGGAGCTGAGTCACGGCAGGGAAGGTGATGCCCTGGGCAATCATATATTTGACGATAGGGCGAAAAATTTTCCTCAGAGCCCGAAATGAGATCTCCAAAGATGTTTCCAGCCCAGCGGTTTCGTTTTTCATGGTCGTGGCAATTGCGATCCAGAATTCGCAGCGCTTCTCAAGGTATCGTTATTTGTGCTGAATTATTACACAAAGAAAACTGCAATTCAACTCAATATATGTGTATATAAGAATGGAAATTGCGACGACAAATTCAAATGTTAGAATATTAATGTGTAACAAACTTGCACATAACATAAATTAGTTATACCATTTGTAAAAATTTGTCACAACATAAATATGTTCTCGCCTTAGCCGCAAACCCGAAAACGCGATTTTCGGGTAAATCTAAGGAATCAGAGGCCATCTCTGGTGCGTTAACAAAACCGCCATCTTGTTTCGCTCAAGGCTCGGAAAGATTTCGAAATACGACATCTCGTTGATAAAAAAGGAGTAGGCCATGAGTTACTTGTTGAATTTTCGCGCGGCAATCAGTTTGGTTTTGTTTTGCTTTAGCGCCTTAGTGTTTGCCGCGGGTGATGCAACGTTGGGGCAACCGTTATTCGAAGGTAAGACCAAGCCAGGTATGGGTTGCTTGGGTTCCGGATGCCATGGAGTCACGGCGTTCCAGAACACTAACAACATCTGTAATGGGACGACTAACGCCAGCGTCGTGAGCGCATTCAATGGCATTGCGGAAATGGCCGCCCTGAAGACGTTCTATAGCCTAAACCTGCTGACCAGCGTAGACGTCGATAATATAGCGGCCTTTATAGCCGCACAATGCAGCCCGCCCGCCGCGCCCATCGCAGCCTTAACACCCACGGCTGGCCTTGCCTTTGGCAGCGTAACAATCGGAAATACCAGCGCAGCGTTAGTCGGCACTTTGAAAAACAACGGTAGCGCTACGCTCAATATCACCAGCATCACCGTCACCGGAACGAATGCCGCGGAATTTACCAAGGGCGCAACGACCTGCGGCGCGACGCTCGCTGCCGCGGCCAGTTGCACCGTCAATGTCACCTTTACGCCATCCGCGGCCGGTGCTCGCACTGCGTCGTTATCCATCGTAGACAACGCAACGGGCAGCCCACACATTCTCCCGCTAACCGGGACAGGCGCTGCAGCAACGGTTCCCGCAGTCTCGCTGACACCAGCGCCACTTGCTTTTGGTAATCAACAGATTGCCACCACCAGTGCAGCCCAAGTCATTACGCTTAAAAATACCGGTACCGGTGTACTGAACATCGGCGGTATCACCTCATCATCGGCGGATTTCACCCAAACCAATGCCTGCGGCGCAAGCTTAGGCGCCGGTTTGAGCTGCACGATCAGCGTCAGCTTTAAGCCCGCAACACTCGGCGCCAAAACCGGAACTATTTCGGTCACGGACAACGCCGCCGGAAGCCCGCACAGCGTTGCGCTGTCTGGTACTGGCGTCGCGGCGCCGGCCCCGGCGATCACGCTTACGCCGAACACCGGTTTGGCCTTCGGTAATGTCACAGTTGGCAGCGCAAGCGCCGCTCAAACCGTCACGTTGAAAAACACCGGTAGCGCAAATCTGTCGCTGACGACCATCACTGTAGGCGGCGCCAATGCCGCGGATTTCGCCAAGGCGGGAACTTGCGCGAACGGTGCGACGATCGCCGCGAACGCGACCTGCACCATTGTTGTCACGCTGACACCGTCTGCCGTTGGCGCGCGCAGCGGTTCTATAGCCGTCACGTCGAACGCCGCGGCCGCAAATATTGCATTGAGCGGCGCCGGCGTCGCTATCCCAGCGCCGCAGGTCAGTCTCACTCCGGTCAATCTGGCGTTCGGTAATCAAACGATTAACACGACGAGTGTCGCAAAAATCTTTACGTTGACCAACTCCGGCAGCGCCGCGCTCACCATAAGCGGCATCGGCGCAACCGGTGAGTTCGCGCAAAGTAACAACTGCGGCGCCAGCCTCGGCACGGGATTGAGTTGCACCATCAATGTCACATTCACGCCGACAACTATTGCAGCCAAGACCGGCTCGATCACCATTTCAAACAACGCCACGGGCAGTCCGCATGCAATCAGCTTGACCGGTAGCGGAGTCGCAGCAGCGGCGCCCGCGGTTGGGCCGCTTCCTGCCAGCTTGAGTTTCGGCAGCTTACAAATTAACACGACCAGTGCGGCGCAAACCGTCACCGTCAATAACATCGGCAACGCGCCACTGGTTATGACGACCATCGCGTTGACCGGTGATTTTACGAAGTCAGGTGGCACCTGTGCGAACGGTGGGTCAGTTGCGGCGGCAGCAAGCTGCACGATACTCGTAACCTTTAAGCCAACAGTCGCGGGCGCTCGAAGCGGAAACCTGTCCATTACGGACAACGCCGCCGGCAGCATCAGGACTATCGGTTTGACGGGAACCGGCACTGTGGTTGCGTCTCCGACTGCGACACTTTCGCCGTTAAAGTTAACTTTCGCCGGTCAAGCCATTAACACGACCAGCCCGGCACAGATGGCGACGCTGAAAAATACTGGGGCGGCTGCGGTGTTGAATATCGCCGGCATCGCAATCGGCGGCGTTAATTCCGGCGATTACGCCAAAACGACAACGTGCGGCACGACATTGGCTGCCGGCGCAAGTTGCGTGATTAGCGTTTCATTCAAACCGACTGTCGCCGCGTTGCGTACGGCTACCCTCAGCGTGACGTCGAACGCCGCCGGGGTGCTGACCACCGCACTCGAAGGCACGGGGACGAGCATCGCGGCGCCGAAAGTATCGCTCAGTGGTGCGACTCTTGCGTTCGGTAATCAAACAGTCGGTGTTAAAAGCGCAATTGCCAAAACGGTCACGCTGTCGAACACGGGCAATGCAGTGCTGACTATCGCGAGCATCATCGCGAATGGCGATTTCAGCCAAACCAACACCTGCGGTACGCAGTTGAATGCGGGCGCGAACTGCGTCATTTCGGTATCGTTTACGCCGAGCATCGCCGGCCCTCGAACGGGCAATGTAACCATCACCAGCGACGAGGCTGGCAGCCCGGATACGGTTGCATTGACCGGAACCGGTGTGGCCGCTGCGACGCCTCACTTGACCCTGTCACCCGCTTCGTTGGGATTTGCCAATCAAATCGTCGGCACGCAATCCACCACACAGGCGATCACGCTGACGAACAACGGCAATGGCGCCATGATGCTAAATTCAATTGCCATCGGCGGCACGCACACGACGGATTTCAGCCTGAATAACGACTGTGGTTCGTCACTCGCAGCGGGCGCGTCCTGTTCGGTAAACATCGCCTTCAAACCTACATTAGCCGGTAGCCGCAGCGCCAGCGTTAATATTTCATCCAACGCCGGTGACGGAACGGACTCTGTCCCGCTAACGGGCAGCGGCATCAGCCCCTCGGGTGGAGCGCCAATTCTGAGTATCCCCACTATTCGGCTTGACTTCGAAACAACCAGTGCGGGACAGGTCAGCGCGATACTCGAAATTGTGCTGCAGAATACCGGGACTGCCGATTTGATATTGGGCGATATTAATGTGAAGGCGGGTGCCGAATCTCCGTTTGCCATCGTCGGCAAAACTTGTGCTGCCGCAGTGCCACTGGCGCCGGGGAAAACCTGCTCTATTAAAGTTAGTTTCAAATCCAACATAGTGGGCGAGCACGAAGACGAGCTTGAAGTTCGCAATGCGTCCGACGGCACCACAGGAATAGTCCAGTTGAAAGCTCAAACGGCGGCTGCCAGCGGTGGCGGCGGCACACCCGCCGCCGAATCCGGCGGTGGCTGCACAACGGCGCCGAACGCTCGGGTCGATTTATCTTTGCTAGCGTTATTGTTGCTAAGCGGCCTGGGATTGACGTTGCGTTCGCGTCGGAAGTAGAGATTGAGGGCTCGCGGTGAGTACCGCCGCGAGCCCTCAACACTCATTTGGCACTAGATTTGCTTTATAAATTCGAATTTTAAGCGATGTTTTTTAAGCAAATTTTAATGTTGCGAAAAGCAGGGGGCCACAATGATTAATAAGGCTATGAACAATCTAATCCGACCGGTTCACTTATTAAAGCACCCATTCATCGCGAACC
>JANNFT010000181.1:0-2899 GCA_031380185.1 Pseudomonadota bacterium | reverse complement strand
TCCACATATGGAACGGCACGGCGCCCAACTTGAAAGCGAGTCCGGCAACGACAAACACCAGTCCGAACACCAATACCGTCTTGTCGCCGGCAATGCCGTGACGCACCGCTTGCGAGACCTGGGCAATATCGAGCGAGCCGGTCGCACCGTATAACATCGACATGCCATAGAGCAACAAACCCGAGGCGAGCGCGCCCAACACAAAATATTTCATCGCCGCTTCGGTCGCGCGCGCTGAATCGCGCTGCAACGCGACCAGCGCGTAGGACGATAACGTCAGCAATTCCAGGCCGAGATATAGTGTGAGGAAATGATGCGCCGAAATCATCACCATCATGCCGAGCAACGCGAACAAAATCAGAGTGAAAAATTCGCCGCTGAACAGGCCGCGCGCTGTCAAGTATTCACGACTTAAAACCAGCAACACCGACAGCGCGAAGCAACACATTAGCTTCAGCGTGTCGGCCATGAAATCATCCACGAACATATCGTGAAATGTCAGCGTGACCGCCGGTTGGGTGGTCATGACCAGAATCATAATCGTGCCCAACAACGCTAATTGGGAAAGTAGATAGGTGATGTAACGTTTGGCGTCGGAAATAAACAAATCCAACACCAAAATAATCGAGATGGCCGCAACTAAAAAAATCTCGGGGTAGGCGGGAAATAGATTGAGTGTCGTCATCTAGTACTTCTTCTGCGCCACGTGATTGAGTAGGTCGGCCACGCTGGTATGCATCACATCGGTAAAGGGCTTCGGATAAAGCCCCATGAACAACACCGCGACGGCTAACAACGCGAGAAAAATAAACTCTCGCACGCCGATATCTTGCAGCTTTGCCACGTGATCGTTGGCGATTGCACCAAACACGACGCGCTTGTACATCCATAAGGTGTACGCCGCGCCGAAGATGAGCGTGGTTGCGGCCAGGAATGCGTACCAAAAGTTTACTTTGATCGCGCCCAAGATGACCATGAACTCGCCGACGAAACCACTGGTGCCGGGCAAACCGGAATTCGCCATCGCGAACAACATAAAAAACGACGCGAAGATCGGCATCGTGTTGACCACACCGCCGTAGTCGGCGATCTGACGCGAATGCATGCGGTCGTACATTACGCCGACGCATAAAAACATTGCGGCGGAAATGAAGCCATGAGAAATCATTTGCACCAACGCACCTTCAACGCCGAGGGCATTGAAAATGAAAATGCCGAGCGTGACAAATCCCATGTGGGCGATCGACGAATAGGCGATGAGTTTTTTCATATCGGACTGCACCAGCGCCACGAGGCCGATGTAGACGACGGCGATGAGGGATAACGCAATTACATAAGGCGCCGCAACGTGACTGGCGTCCGGCACGATCGGCAGGCTGAAGCGCAAAAATCCGTAGGCGCCGAGCTTCAAGGTAATGGCCGCCAATATCACTGAGCCGCCGGTCGGCGCCTCGACGTGCGCATCCGGTAGCCAGGTGTGAACCGGCCACATCGGCACCTTCACCGCAAACGACAAGAAGAACGCGATAAAAATAAGCAACTGCGGCTCCAGCCCCAACATGGTTTTGTGAAATTTCAGAATTTCGAAGCTTTGCTCCGCTTGAAAGTACAGGTAGATAAATGCCGCGAGCATCAACAGCGAACCGAGCAAGGTATAAAGGAAAAACTTAATCGCGGCGTAAATTCGATTCGGGCCACCCCAAACACCGATGATCAGATACATCGGGATCAGCGTCGCCTCAAAGAACACATAGAACAAAATCGCATCGAGGGCAACGAACGAGCCGTTGATCAAGCCCGACATGATCAGAAACGCCGCGAGGTATTGTGCGACCATCTTTTCAACGACGACCCATGCGGCGATCACTACCAAAATAGTCATCAGACTATTCAGCAGCACGAACCAAACGGAAATCCCATCGACGCCGAGGTGATAGTTGATGTTCAAGCGATCGATCCACGGCGCCATTTCTTCGAACTGCATCGCGCCGGTATCAAGCTTAAAAAGTTGATACAACGGCAGCGTGACAAGAAAACCGGAGATGGCGCCGGCCAGCGCTATCCACTTAGCAGCCTCGGTGTTGCGCTGGGCGCCGACGGCGAGGACGACCAACCCCGCCGCGATCGGCAGCCAAATGGCGCAGCTTAGATAGGGAAACGCTTGCGGCATTGTTATTTAGTTTTTTAGGTAGCGATACCAGAACAACGTGAGAAATCCGAACACGCCGATGATCATGGTGAAGGCATAGTGATAGATCAACCCAGTTTGATAGCGGCGCACCCAGCTTGCGATCCAGCCCACTAACTGGGCGCTGCCATTGACGATGCCGTCGATAACTGCAACGTCACCGATGCGCCACAGTCCACCGCCTAATCGGCGCGCGCCGCCGGCAAAGAACCAATCGTTGAACACATCGAAGCCGTATTTATTTTCCAGAACGCGATGCACCCCGCTGAATGTGGATTTAATCTTCGCGGGAATATCGGGCCGCTTGAGGTAGAAAAACCACGACAGCACTACGCCGGCAAGTGCAAGCCAAAGTGGCAACGTGGAAAAGGAATGTATCGCCATTGCGACCGGGCCATGAAATTCTTTCGCCATCTGTTCCATCGCCTTGTGCTCCGGAACGATCTTGATCGCCTCACCGAAGAAACCACCGAACTCCAGCGGCGCGATAGTGATGAAACCAATAATCAGCGATGGAATTGCGAGAGCGATTAGCGGCAACGTCACCACCCATGGCGATTCATGAGGCGCGCCGCGTTGTCCGTGATGATCAGTAGCGTGATGCCCATGACTTTGACCAAAGCGCTCCTTGCCGTGGAACACCAAAAAATACATGCGAAAGGAATAGAAGGCCGTGACGAACACCCCGGCCAAAACAGCAAAATGCGCAAA
>JANNFT010000172.1:0-7272 GCA_031380185.1 Pseudomonadota bacterium | reverse complement strand
CCGTCTGCGAGGCATGGTCTCTCGGGCGGCCGCAAGCGAGTAGGTATCCCGTGTTCGCGGGATAGTCCGAAGCCGTCCATTTGTTTATGTTTTCTTCAGTTTTCGGAGCGCAAAAAATTTAGGCGAGACCTATTCACATCCCACTTGATCAAGTAGGGATTTTATTCGTCGTAAAGCGTAAGCTTGTCCCCGGGGCCGAGAATTTTTCTCGGACTACTTTTAATGGAGAAATCACCATGATGTTCAAACCCAACAAATGCAAGATTCAAACCGGTGCGCTGATGATCGGCTTTAGCCTGATTGCGGTAACCGTAGTCTGTGCGCAGGATCCGGTCGCAGTTGATCCCAAACATCATAAAGTCGAGTTTGAGAATGATCAGGTACGCGTGCTTCGCATCACGTTTGATCCGGGCGAGAAGGCGCCCATGCACGACCATCCATGTGCAATCGTTGTGGGAATTCGCGAAGGAGCGCTGGAGTTGGCGTATCCCGACGGCACATCGCGACTGGCGGATATCAAGCAAGGCCAAGTCTTAGTCGCGAAGCCGACCAAGCATCAGGTCGAGAACAAGAGCGACAAGCCCGGAGAGGTTATCTTGGTTGAAATGAAGACCGGTAAGTGTTAACCGGAATCTAATAAGGTCCGCAGCGCATTATCAGCGCACCGATCGAAGAAACGGTGCACGCGCAATTCGGTGCGCAGCTCGTGTAGGGCGTGTCCCGCCCGCCAATTCAAACGATAGCTCCCTCTGGGTATACACGCTTGCTCCCATTTTGGGAGCGCGCTAACATTCGTTCATGCGGATAATCGCGCTGCGAATATTGCGACAGTTTTGGACCAAGCACCGACAGGCTGAAATACCTCTAAGGGCGTGGTATGCCGAGGCCAGTCGCGCTGATTGGGCCGAGCCTACTGACATTAAGGCTGCCTATCGTTCGGCCCGCATCCTCGCGAACAACCGCGTAATTTTTAATATTAAAGGCAACGATTATCGGCTCGTGGTCGCAGCGCATTATAACTGGCGGATGACGTTCATCCGGTTTGCCAGCACGCGTCGCGAGTACGACAAGATCGACGCCATTGTGACCTTCACGGTTACAACAAAATTTGATGAGGTGAATGATGGAACTCCGCCCAATCCGAACCAAACGCGACTATCGCGTCGCACTAAAACAGGTCGAACTGCTCTGGGACGCCCCCACCCGGTCAGCGCAGGCCGTCCGGCTCGAAGTGCTAACCTTGCTGATTCAAGAATATGAACGCGAGCATTACCCGATTCCCGATGCCGAACCGATCGACTTCCTGCTGCACGTGATGGATACGCGCGGTCTCACGCGCAAGGATCTGGAACCCTTCATCGGCTCACGCGCCCGCGTCGCGGAGGTGCTCAATCGCGTGCGTCCGCTGTCGTTGGAAATGATCCGGCGCCTGTCGACGCGCCTCGGCATTCCGGCCGAGGTGCTGATGGATCCACCGGGTTTCTCAAATGGTGGATCCGGCGCTTCGCACCTTGATCCACCCTAGTGCACTCACGAAACGGTCTTCAAACCTTTCGATTTGATAACGACCCAAACAGGTCCTTGACTTGGCGATGTTTTCGTCGCTTCCACCACCCAAACCGGTCCTTCGTTCTTGCCTTGTTCGACATTCGCCGTCGGTTCGGCGCCTGACTCATTGACAGCTTCCACCGCCGCGTAGCTGCTCAACGGCATCGCCGCCAACGCCCCGATCAATATTAGATATCGCAACATGATCATCTCCTAGGCTGCCGCTGCCGATTGGAATTGCTGCGCGAGGCCAAGTTGCTCGATCGCGAAGGCTAGATCCGGATCGTCTATCCAGTGTTTGTGACTATCGCCGGGCACACGCGCATCAGGCTGCTTGAGATCGGGCATCAGTTCCAACACCACCGGCCATAAGCGATTCACGGCGTCGGCATGCTTCAGCGTCGACGCATAGTTGAAACAGTTCCATGCCACTTCCCAGTTATACGGCTCGAATTCCAACAACGCTTCACCGGCCTCGAGTATGGCTTGCAGGTTAGGCCGGGCTTTGCCGGCGCGGTAATTCAACACGTCGCGGTTAACTAAAATTTTCCAGAGTAGGCGTAGCGCCGCGGGTTTGGGATTAGCCGCGCCGTTGAGATGAGCGCGGGCATATTGTTCCGCTTGCGCCAAATAGCTCATGGCGTCGTGGTGATAGCTTTCCTGATGGGGGCGGAATTTCGCGAATTCACGCTCGTCTTCGATGCAATCGAAATCTTTCGATGCGCTCAAAGTCGCAAGCGCGAACGCCGCGGCTGCGGCCTCGAATAAATGTCCTGATTTCGTCAATAACGCCAACTCGTATTTCAGCGCCGGGTCGATGGCGGCGATGAATGTCGCGAGTTCGTATTTCTCTTCGCCGAAATAACGCAGCGCCCGCCATTTTTGCAGCCAGGCGTGAACGTGCTCAGGGTAGCCCGACGGATAGTGCTTGTCGTAGGCTTCCGCGAGGGCTTCCCAGAGTTTGCGATTCGGGCTATGGCTGCCACTGCGCAGCCTTGTGATGGTTTTGCGGTCCACTTGCAACGCAATCGCCGTGTCCTTCACGGAGCGATGGCGGCGCGCTGCTTCATAGGCCAGCAATAGCTTTTGCGCCTCGGCGGCACGGGCACGGTTGGCAAGCTCTCGGTTCAACATGTCGGTCTCCTTTGTTGCGTTCAGTTCAGTTAACGCAAGGTTAAATGTCGCAGGTCGTTGACTGGGGACAACTGCCAGCGAGAATGTCCCGCGAGAAAGTCGCCGATGGTTGCCATCCCGGCGACCGGAACAAAGAACACTCTACACCCCATGCAGCGCATTGAGCAACCTGTTCGCCGCTATCAAAACCCGAATGAAAGGATAAAAGATGACACGGATTATTGGATTAATCTCAAGCGCTTGGGTGCTCGGTGGGATTTTTGCGGCCGATATCGCTTTCGCGCGGGAGCCATTGGCGACGTTCGCGAGCAAACCTATGTGGTCCTGCAACGCATCGTTACTGCCTTGCCGCGTACGCGCCGATGCTGCGACGAATATCCTACCCTATTGGCGCGGTAAAGCGCCTGAACGGCCGATTCGCGCCAACTACACGCCAGCCTTTCCACGCACTAAGCGCTGAGGAAATGTCATGAGAGATTTCACCCATTACGTTGTCACGTCCAACTCTAGCGCCGGACTCAGCTACATCTCGCCACTCAACGGCACGCGGGATTTGCCGACATTTCCGCAGCGCATGGTGCGCTGGGGCTGCGCCGGTACCTGCTTGATCGCTTGGGGACACACGATAGTCACGCACAAGCCGCTGGCCGATGAACTATTTATCGGCGCGAATTCTGCGGCACATTCGCGCAATCCCATTGGCAACTGGTTTCGCCAACGCCGCGCCGGGTTTCCGTCAATCCTCCGCCCTTGAGTGCGTCCTCCTCGCTCGAAAGGGATTTGCGGGCCGCTTGGCCCGCTTTTTTTCCGGAATTAGTTACGAAGCACCGTTACTTCTGAACGACACACTCAACGTTGCGATTCGAACTTAACAACGCCTTCGGAATCACCGCAATCACCGCCGCACGCTTCGGTATAGGCGACGGAAATTTTTTAGCGTCTTCGACGATATCTTTGACCGTTTGTTTGGCGCCGGTGGCAACGTCCGTGACCGACTCTTTTGCCGTTTCGCCGATCGTCTTGTCATTCGCGCCGGGTGATCGCGCTTTTGCTTCGGCATCATTTTTGGTTCGTGCCGCTGCAGACGGTTCAATCTTCTGTTGCCAACCCCAGCGCAGGGTTAGCGATTTTTTTCCGGAATCCGAAACCACGCCATTGCAACTCGCCACGCCGTTGCCGTAGGGACTATTGCCACTGTCGACCACAACGGCCTGTTTCGACCAATTGATCGCGGGCAGCGGCTGCGCGCCCCAGCCCCAGGCATCCAGCGTCGCTTTAAATTTCGCCTCACTATCGAACGCGACGCAGTGCTTTACAATGGGTTTCCACGATAATTTCACTTCACCTACGACACATTGGTGCGCGGCATTACCCGAATCCGCAGCAACGGCGGGAAACGCACCTGCGCTCGCGCAGAAAATGAATAGCAATTTATTCATTAAGACCTCCTGTTAGAAAGCGAAGAATTTTGAAAATTTCCCAATTCGACTTGCACAATAATTCAGCAGTCCATCCTTGACAAGAAACTCGAAAAGCATATATTACAGTCGACTGCAACTGTTCAAGGGCGACAAGCGAAAAATCATGGGTGTTGGTGATTTCGAGGTGGACGAGTCAGAATTTTACTACAAAGGTTCACTGCCGGTTTTGGCAGGGCGCTTGCGTAGAAGAATCATCGGTTACTATGACGGCAATGTTCCGCCCGGCATGCGCACCGGTCGGGAAATTCGTCTGGTGAAGCTTCCCGAGCTAAATTGGGTATACGCCTATTTGATGCGCGCCACGGGTATTGGCGCGGTGCTTTATGTTCGGGATGCTGCGACGATGGAAGGTGTTGAAGGTTTCCACCCAATCAGATCCGCCAGCGAAATTCGCCAAGCTAAACCGGCTCTCAATGAACCTCGCTCCCGTGCACCCAGTGGCGTCCAATCCGTTGCGGACCCCGAATTGGATTTTGACGAGTTGACCAAGCTCAAGATTCCCGTCAGTTTGACTAAGGGGCGGCAGACCAAATGATGACCGTCACTGAACTACAGTTGCGCCGCAAAGCGCGGATAAACGGCCGCCACTTCTTGGCGTACCTTCGAACGTACTAATTCAAGCTCGGCAAATTCCGGAACGCGCGTAAATTCGCACTGATCAGGCAGCGTCAATTCAAAACCGGTGTTATCCAAAATCTCTTCCAGCGTATGGCCGGGATGTACGCTGCGCAACTTAAAGCGCCGCCGGTCGCGATCGAAGCCGAACACGCCCAGCCGGGTCACCATGGCGTAGGGCCCACCGCGCCGGTACACGCCGTCGTTGCTGGTTCCCGGCGCGCTGACGAAATCCACCTTCGGCACCATCACGCGGCGCGTGTGTTCCTCGCGAAACAAGATCACGCGAGGGACAAGAAAATAAAGATACGCAGAACCAAACGATCCGGGCCAGCGCACGTCGACGTTCGGATAGTTTCCGGCGCCGACTAAATTGATATTTCCCTGACCGTCAATTTGCCCACCGCCGAGGAAAAACGCGTCAATTCGTCCCTGCGCGGCGAGATCAAATAACTCCACGCCGCCATCGGTGAAACTATTATGGCGTGGCGACCCCAAAATGCTCACACGCGTTGCGCCACTCGACTGTGCGCGCGCCAGCAATGCCGCAGACCCGGGAATCGGCGACGCTGCGCCGACGGCAACGTGGCGTACGCCGCGCAGCAATTCAGCGATGGTGCAAATCAGCAATTCGGTTGCGCTAAATTCTGTTTCGGTTGCCGGCTCGGTCATACGGCCATGGCTATTGGTGGTTGCGATTCATTGATCCAAGCGCGAATGAATCGATCGAATCCCACTTGCGTTCCGGCTTCGAGCGCGTAGCGCGCAAGGGTGGCCTCGTCGTCAGCGTAATGGTCGTGGAATCCATAAGGGGCGGCGCCGTGCTGCGCTTGCGCGATGGCGCTCAGATAAAGCGACGGGATCGTTCCACTCGCGGTCGAGACATCGCCGAGCAAGTCACAATCGACAATCTCTTCGACAGTGACCAAGGTCGCGCGAGACGCGTGGGCGAGGGTCATCAACTCGCGATCGCGGCCGATGAATACGTTGCCAAAGCGATCGGCGCACGGGGCATGAAACAG
Source organism: Pseudomonadota bacterium (assembly GCA_031380185.1). Lineage (GTDB taxonomy): Bacteria > Pseudomonadota > Gammaproteobacteria > Burkholderiales > JALYOK01 > JALYOK01. The sequence continues at coordinate 1,472 of JANNFT010000172.1, read as the reverse complement.
CGCGACATCCGGCTGAATCGCGGCGAGCGCGATAATTGTGTCGTGCGGGGAAAACGGATTCTCGATCAGACGCCAATCGTCTCGGTGCGCCACAAGATCGCTACCGACAATGCCACGCAACGGCATAAACGGCAGTCCCTTTTCCGCCGCTTGCAAGCCTGCGTAGATCGCCGGGCAGGTGGAATCCAGCATCTTGATTTTTCCCGCGCGCACGGCATCGCAAAAGCGCGGCGCCGCACCAAACTCGCCAAGCGATACGGCCGACGATTCGAGCGTGGCAACGCAGCCGGCGCCGATCAGAACATCGGCCTGCATGCCACCGACCGGCACACACAGCAGATGCAAATCGCTTACACCGCGCCGCAGCAACTCGCGTGTCGCCGCCATGGCGGCCCCACTGGATTCTTTTGGAATGGCAAGCTTTGCGCCGTTGTGAATCGCGGCGGCCAAATCCGGCAAGCTCTGGAACAGGCTGGAACTCATGGGGTCCATTCCGTCACGGTTATGCGGTGCAAGCTGCGCGGCAATTTCGGATCGGTCAACGTCGCCGAATGCAGCAACGACGGATTGTCCCACATGACCAGGTCACCAACGCCGTATTTCAAGCGCAACTGATACATCGACTGCGTCGCGTGCGTTTTCAATTCGTCGAGCAAATCGATCGCCTCGTCTTGCGGCATACCAACAATTCCGATCGATGTGCCGGAAACAGAGTACAACGCTTTTTGCGCGGTCGCCGGATGAGGGCGCACCAACGGATGTTTTACCACCTCCATCCGCTCCCATTGATCCTTACTCAGCGCCGAGGCGGCGGTGCGCGATTGTTCGTCAAGGTCATCGCGATTGCCATAAACGTTAAGTGTAACCATGCCGTCGATGCGGCGTTTCATCGCGTCAGGCAAATCATCGTAGGCGGCGCGCATATTGGCGAACAACGTATCGCCGCCGACCGCGGGCACTTCAATGGAATACAACATCGTCGCCTTCGCCGGCTGCGCCAAATACGAATAATCCGTGTGCCAATAAGTGCCGGCGTCGGCAAGCCCAGCCGGTTTGCCGTTATTTTTCTGGTTCGACAAAAGCAAAATTTCCGGGTGCTCGGGATGATGAAATTGATCGATCACGTGCGGCTCCGGACGGCCGATGCGCCGAGCAAAATCGAGAAATTGTTTCGGTTGCAAACGTTGGCCGCGCAGCACCAAAACCTGCCCGCGATACAACGCTTGCTCGATTTCCGCGAACAAAAGCGCATCGACCGGTTGCGACAAATCGACATCGTTTGTCTCCAACCCAAAGCCGATTGTCAGAGGATTGAACGTCGGCATCGTAAATTTACTCCTGACCAAAAATAAGCGTGACTCGCTGAATCGAGACTATCAACTACGATGCATGTCCTAGAAGGCAATACCAGCGCGGCATTCAAGCCATGCATCGACAACGCCCAGTATCCATGCGCCTTACAGACCATCCCG
>JANNFT010000426.1:0-16524 GCA_031380185.1 Pseudomonadota bacterium | reverse complement strand
ATCAGTATTCAATCGCGCAGGCTCCGGATTATTTTTTTGGCGGGCAATCGGGCCGAACCGGATAGGGCTGAATTCTTGGTCTCCTACATTGGAACCCAAGTTCGTTGACGCCGAAATACCCGCCGATACTACGACAACTTTCTTTATGCATCGGATAGATGTACCCATACCAACAGCAAACGCCCTCGGCGGCCCCGGCGCCGCTGGCAACTACAAATTGCGGCTGGCTGTCGGCACTGTTCAGGATCGTCAACAACGCTTGGAGCGCGCCTTTGCTCTTGGGCATGAATCGAATGTTCAGCGTACAGCTCTCGCCCGGCGCGATGGGCAGATTGAGACAGCCTTGCGCGGAAAACGCGCTGGGGTTATCTAATGTCAGACGACTGATGCGCAAGGGATCGGCCGAACGATTCGTCAGTTGAAGACGTTTTTCTTGCGCCACGCAGATCTCCTGTTCACCGAACTCCAGCCGGTTGCTGTCCAGGGCGAGACCGTTGATGGCGGACGGCGGCGCGATCGGCGCATCGGACCCGGCCTTCACGGGCGGCTGAGGAACGACGCCGGCGGGGGAGTCCGGTGGCAACGCTAACCCCCAGTTGGAGAGCACCGTGCGCAAAATCGACGCGGGCACGGCAAGACCGAACCCTTGGTTCAGCCCCATAACCAGGCCCACCACTTGATTATCCTTGATGACTGGTCCACCGGAATTCCCCTCCTCCAAGTCTTTAGAAAGAACGATGTTGCGCCCCTCCAACGACACAACGTTAACACGCAACACGCCCCAAGACGCCACACCGCTGGGAAAACCGATGGCGGACACTTGATCCCCGCCGGCTTTCAATTGCACGGTTGCGCTGAGCTTCAGCGATACCAGGCCCGGCGGTAAATTTTCCTGACCGCGCACCACGATAAGCGCGAGGCCCTGGGGATCGCCTCCTTCGATCTTGCGGACTTCAGCTTTGGCGGAAACGTTCTGGCGCGTGAAAAATTCCACTTGCGGTGCGGCGTCGCCCTCGACGACATGAGCCGCCGTTACGATATAAGCGATGTTCGGCTCCAGCTTGACGATAAATCCTGTGCCCGTCTTGCGTTTGCCCTCGGATAGCGAGCTGATCTTAACCACGCCGGCACGCAACGTTTCGATATCCTGGGCGTAAGTAGGCTCGCTGTTTATGATTAACCACATGGCGATGATTGCGCCCAACCAACCCAGCCTCACTGCTTGAACTCCCTGTAGAGTTTATATGTCCCAAGTGTGACGGAGAAAACCCACACCAGAATACTGAATAATACCGCAGGCTTCGAGCCGTACCAGAGCATGTCGAAACGCGTCAGCCGTCGATCCTCCGTAGCGGCGCCGGCCAGCGTTCGGATGTGTCCGGCAATGCCCGCCAAACGCAAGCGAATTTGTTTCCCGTCTGGCTCCACTTCGAGCCGGGTAATGAAAAATCGATCCAACTGGCCCAACCCAAGAAAATCTTGCGGGTCGATGACGACCTTGTCTTTAGCAGGAAAATCAGAATAGCGTATTTCGCCCGCTGCCACTAGACTGGGTTCGCGTTCACCACTTTGATTTTGCCGCGTAAGCTCGATATCTCGAATCGGCGCACCGGTTTTGGACAACAACTCCATTGTCGTGTTTTTGACCGGCGTTAAGGTCAGCACCAAAGATTGCGGCAGACCGCGCACGTCGATCAATGGGCTGTCTGGCGCCAACTCGGCGCGTAAGGCGATGAGATTTGCCGCAGGTTGCTTCGAGTCTGCGACCTTTCCTTCCCGGATGGTACGCGCCGCGTTCAAACGAAAACCATCCAGTGGCAACACGGCAGGCGCGAGGCTCTGCCCATCGAATCGCATGGTTATTCCCGCGCCATCGATCGCCTCCAGTATGACCTGTGTTCCCGGATCGACGGAAATCGTTTCCAGCCTTCCTGCGAGCCCGTTGCCTTCATGGTCACTCGTTATCGTGATGATCGGTAAGTCTTCCTTGAGACCGCGCAGAACCACCGCTTCGCCGGTGGCGATAGTTTTCCAAGGAACGTCGGTACGACCATCATCGACATGGCCCGGGTCCGCGATTTGTAATCTCGCAGCTTTGAAGGTCATCGAGTCGAAGCTTTCAACGCTGAGGGACTGAAAGCCCGCTGATTTATCCAGAATCGGTACCGATTGGGAACCACCGACGGAGAACGCAACGCGGTCTACCACAAGGTCAATTTGGACGCGGGTCGGCATGTGCCAGTTCATCAATCCGAGTGCTACAGCCCCAATGACGACACTCGGAAGAACCAACAGACTGAATGCATAGAGGGTCTTCCTGGATTTCTTGCTTCGCGCTGGAACAACGTTGGGGCTGGCGCCATCGATCGCTTTCGCGTCACGTTGGGTCGTGTTCGCTACGAGCGGCGCGGCGCCATTGGCGAGCGGAGAACTGAGCAACGATTCGATGCTTCTCAACAGCCGCTGAAATTCCTCATGGGGCTCATCCGGATGCCAATTGGCCAGGTTTGCCGCTTGAAGCCTTTTGAATTCAAGCGGCAACTTCAGATCTGCTTCCAATAAAGCAGGAAGGAGTAGATCCCGACCAACACCTTCCGCCGCCTCGGCCCTCACCCATCGGGACTCGACCGAATGTTTGGTCCAAAGCACGACGACGCATTTTGCCGTTGCGAGATTCTCTTCGATCACCTTATCGAAGTTCTTGCCGAATGGAATTTCACGGTCCCACCAAACCGACCAACCGTGTTCGATAAGCGACGTGGCAATTTGTTTTGCCCGTTCACGATCCTCACTCGCATAGCTGATGAAAATGTCGGCCATTGGATTTGAATGCTTTTTTTATTGTCGTTGTCGCATCGAGCGAGGTTACTTCAAACGCGGCTGATGACGAAAATGGACGACTTGATTAAGCGGATCGTTGCTATTCAGCATGTAACCGCTGACAACTAATTTATAGGCGCCCCGGGAGACAGATGGACTAGTCGCATCCCACTTGATCCAGAAGGGCCGGCCACCTCGCTGGGGCGCCAGCGATTGCACCAAGATACCTTCGCCGCCGTTCTCGGGATAGATCATGGCCTTGATCTTGGCATCCCCGCGCAGCTTGAAGGCAAATCGATAACCCTTAACCTCGGCGGGGTACTGGGACTGATAAAAAATCACCGGCGCGACCCTTTCGATGGCACGGGGCTGCGGGCTATCCAGACGAGCCACCGTACCAAGTTCGTTAATTGTCAGGCCAGGGAGCTGGCTAATGACATCCTTGGTCGGCCAATCGAAAACGTTGTCGAAACCAGTGCGCCAATTGCCGCGCGGTTCAATATTATCCAGCCAATAGTAATGTTTGTAGTCCAATTCACGCACGGTCAAAAATACCGGCGCCGGGCGCTCCAAAAAAAATCGCGCATAGAAACGCTCTTGCAGTTTGTCAGTGGGCTCCGCGAAATCGACCTGGGCCGACAACAGTTCAATATCGAATCCGGACACGGGTTTGGCTTTGATCCCCTCACTTCTATTCGCGCGTTTTTGGTAAGCCAGGTCCTGCGCCCAACCCAGTGGACAGCACAGGGAGACGCATAACAACATCGCCGACCATCGTTGCAATGAACTAACGCTCATCACGCTACAAGGTTTTTAAGTATTCGATCAGCGTCATCTTCTCATCTTCGCTCAAAGTCGTGCCATATTCGTGACCTTGATTTCCATTTCCCCTGAGCGCGGTATCGTGCTTTGTTCCGCTACGCTCGGCCTCGGCGCCCTCGGTGACGAATCCCACTTTTAGTTGATCATACACATCGTAGCCGCGGTAGAAAACCTTAGTCCGCTCGGCGGCGGGCTGCAACAAATCGTATAACGTCGGCACGGAACCATTGTGCAAATACGGCGCTTCGAGCCAGATGCCGTCGAGGAATTGGATGATGTAACCCTTCAAATCTTCCTCCACCAAGCCCTTGCGATCCAGTCCTGTTTCTTTGACGACCTTGTTGGCGGCGATGGCTGCGGCTTTGTTCCAACTGTCGAGGCGGCCACGATCTGTGCCGATTTCGGTGATCGGCAAACTCGTGCCGGTGCGATCGCCGTCGTGGCACGCAGCACAATTGGCGTCGAAAATCGCCTTGCCCTGGGCAGCTTTGGTGTGATCGATCGGGAACGGATATTTCGGCGCGGGCAAATTGCCTAGATACTCATGCAGCCATTTCACTTCGCCCAAAAACTTCTCTTTATCCTTCGGCGGTGCGCCAAGTAAACCCATCGCCGAATCCAAAATCACCGAGTAGGCATCGTGGCTATCGCCGGCGTAGTTCATGCGATGGCCTTTATCCCATTTGTACTTCTGCAAATTCCAGTTCGACGGCATATCCGTTGGGCCGAAGGTATCGTCCATCGGCAGTTTGATCATGAAATATTTTGTCAAGTTCATGGCGTCGTCACGACCCTGGCCCCATTCGGGAAAGTCCTTGCGATAAATCCAAGCAAACTGCTTCTCGCGTTCAAGCAAGCGCTGTTTCATGATTGGAATAATAAAAAACCGATACAGACCTTGATCGATCAAGTCGAGCTTGGTCACCAGATTTATTTCACGCATCAAATTATCGGCGTTGAAGCGCGGATCCTTGGCGCAATCGACCAGGAAACGGAAAAAACCTTCGATATTGGCCGTGTGCGATCCACCGGCGACGACAAAGGTAGGAATTTCATCGGGCTTGGAACGATAGCTACTGGTATGGCAGCCGGCGCAATTGTTCGCGACGCGCGGAAAGCCGATGGTCTTTTTACTAAAGCCGATCGGCACATCCATGCCTTGCTCCCACGGCACGCCGAGCCCGGCATAGCCGCCGGGCTTTGCCAATTTTTCCGGGAACATGCGTGGCAACACATACCAAATCCAGTAGGGAATACCGGCGTCAAACTCGGCGCCGATGGAGCCGTATTTGAAGCGCATCTCCGGCGTCGCCGTGACCCACGCTTCCTGCGGGTGCTCGCGGAAACCGCGATCCCAGGCGATGTAGCCACCGATGGCGGCGAGGATGGCTAAAATTAGCAGAATGAACTTTCTGCGGGTTTTGGATTTCATCTCGGTGTTGGTGGTGAGCAAGGTCGAATACTCCTAATCCGATCGATCATCGGCGGTTTGTGGCGTTGGCAACGCCAAGGCGAGATTGCTTCGTCGCTTTGCTCCTCGCAATGACCAGGGTATATATCTAAATGTCATCGTAGATGTCTCGCCATGTAGGATTGAAGTCGTCAATCAATTTCATCTTGTCCGCCCGCGAGCCGCCTTTGATTTGCTTTTCTCTCGATATTGCAGCGTAGGGATTCTCGGCAACTTCGTAGTACACCAACTTTCGTACTCGATAGCGTTTCGTAAATCCCTCGCAAAGTCCTTCGCGATGCTCGTCAGCGCGACGTTTCAAATCATTTGTAACACCGGTATACAAAACCGTATTTCTGTCATTGATCATGATGTAAACGTAATACTGTCAAGCCATTTCAAACTCGCGACCACTTCAAACTTGTCATTGCGAGGAGAGAAGCGACGAAGCAATCTCGTCCTAAACGCTCATTAAATTAAAACGTCTTCAAAAACTCAACCAACGCGTCCTTTTCTTCCGACGCCAGTTCGGTGCCATAATTTTTACCTTCGTGCCCACCATTGCCATTGCCGGGAATCGAAGTATCGTAACGAAAATATTTGCGTCCACCTTCCTCAGCGACGTCGGAAACGAAACCCACTTTGATTGGATCAAACACGTCGTTGCCGCGATAAAATTCCTTGGGTCGCTGATCGGCGCGATCAAGCAAATCGCGCAGGGTCGGCACCGAACCGTTGTGCAGATACGGGGCGCGCAGCCACAAACCATCGAGCGGCATGTTGGCGTAGCCAAATGTTTTCCGATAATGACAGAAGCGATACGGCGTGCCGGCGTAGGGCGTGCCCATATTGACGGCAAGCACGTAGCTGAATGAATCCAAACGTCGCCGATCCGTCGCGATGTCTTCGATGCGGGTGATTTTGCCGACTTGCGCGCCGTAGATGTCCTCCGGCTCGCCGGGCTTCAAGCATTCCGTTTGCGGGAGACCCTCTTTCGGTGCAAACGTTTGGCCATTTGAGCCGTGACATGCGACGCAATATTCTGCGTAAATCTTGCCGCCTGCCGCAGCTTTGGTTTGATCGATGGCGTAGGGATACACGGGTTGCTTGGCGTCGAGCAACCACGCTTCCATGCGGCCGATGGAATCCAGATCGATGGTGGGCGGCGTTGCGCCGGTAGCAAAGGCGGCGTTTTTGTTGCGCTCGACGACATTACCGTTGTTGCCGTCCCAATGCAAATGCATGCCGGTTTTCTGGCGCTGATTCCACACGGCGGGAAAATCTACCGGTGCTTGCACTTCGTTTTCGGGTAATTTCGAAAATGGAAAATTGAAGTAACCGGCCTTGCCCGGATTGAACGTATCGACACGACCCGGTCCCCAGTGGGGCGGCGTCCGCGCCCACGCGAATCGATTGCGCAACGACAACAAACGATCGCGCATGATCCAGATCGCAACCGGATACACCACATAACGATCGATCGCGCTCAGCCGTCCTTGGTTTTTTGCCATCAGCCGATCGATCTCCGGAACGATGAAATCGGCGCTGAATTTCGCGTCCGCACTGCAATCAAAGAAAAAAGTTTGGAACGCCAGCATGTCCAGCGTATTCGCCGGCATGCCGGTGTAAATTTTCGGAACGCTTTGCGGCGTATCGCGTACGGTACTGGTATGGCACGCGGCGCAATTCAAGAATACCCGGTCGATTCCGAGATGCCGGCGTTTCGAGACACCGATCGGCAAATCCTTATTAGTTTCGTAGACCATGCCGAACGCCGCATAGGGCGTGGCTTCCGGGGCAGGCATGGCCGCGGGCAAGTATTCGCGGCACACTTGGGGCAATGCCTGCCAGATCTTAAGCGGGAAGCCGACCGTGCGCTCGCCACCGGTGGAACCATATTTGAAATGTTCTTCGGCATCGGCGTAGTACGTCGCCCGATCCGGTAAAAAACGCAGCGCCGCGTAGATACCAACAACCAGCGGAACCGCGACGGAAAACGCCAGCCACAGCCAGAATCGGCGAACCCATTTCACGCGCGAAAGCTGGGAACGAGTTTGTCCGGACGGATAGGCTTCTTCAAGTTTGGCCATAAGTCGAGTCCCCTTAACTACTTTTCATTTCAATGCAGCGTACAACTGCGCAGCGCTTCATAACTGCGGCCGAGCCATGTATCAGGCGTATTCTTAAGTTCGCGATCGGCGAACGGCGCCACATAGGCGCGCATCGCCGCCAACGCGCTCGCCATCGCCCATTGATCGGCGTCGGTCGTCAATGCATTCGCCGGTGGCATCGGTGTTTTCGGCCGCAGATCGGGCGCCACCTGCCACATGCTCAGGCGAAAATAAATCCGATCGGCGCATCGCCGCAAATTTTTTTGTACGTCGGCCGGGTCGCCGGACATAAAGTTCGGCGGGAACGGCTCGCGCGTCGCATGACAACGCGCGCAATGCAGATAGAAATAATTTAGCGCCGGATCATTTGCCGCCACATGGATTGCCTCATTTTCATCGGTTTTCGCCGCCGGCAAATTCGAACTATGCGCGCAGCATAATTTCGCAACGTCAAGTTTGAGCGCCCGAAATAGCGCATCGCGCAGTGGCGCGCGCTGAATGGTCGCGGCATCGAGCGCCGCCCGTGCCAGCGGGTCATCGAGCAGCCGTTCAATTGCCTGATCCAGCGCAACGAAACCGGGTGCTTGCAACAGTGCACGCGCCGCGCCCTTGGCATTGCGCGGGATAGCCAATTTTTCCGCAATCAGCCGAATATCGTTGGCGCTGAAAAATTCGCCAATGCCTTTAATCAAACGATAGCGATCGGTTTCCCATTGCCAAATTTCTTTATGGGCACGCGGCAATAGCGCTTCGAATCGTGCCGGCACGTGGGCAAGAAGTTCGGAATCGGCGAACTGCAATGGATCGCGATTGGGGACATCATTACTCGGAATTTTCATTCCGTCTGGCCAGTGCATTTGCCAATTCTTTTCGAACGGAACAACAAAATCCCGCTGGAAATTTTCGGACTGAAAATCGAAGCCACGCTCATTGGTCAAGCGATACTGCAACGCGGCCGCGAGGGCGCGCGCCCGGCAACGCCGCTGATCGCCGCAACCATCGCGCCATAAAGACTCGTACGCGGTAAGAATATTCGAGCGATCGGTGGCATCGTCGATTGCGTTCGGCACATCGACGCCAACGCGAATCGGCAAGCCGTAGAAGTCGGAACGAGCATTCACCAAGCGTTTAGCGATTTCTGGGTTGGCGTTAGTTTCATCCCAAACCTGTCGCGAAAAAATCGGCGTTTGGTTTTGATGACAACTGACACAAACAGAACGGTTAGCGTAGAACAGGTTTGGCGCAGCGCCTTTGCGGTAGTTCGTCACCAGTTGAAATTCAAAACGTCCCGCCGCTTCATTAAAGCTAATCACTTCAATCAAATTGGCTTTTTCTTGATAACCCAAATACAAACGATCCTTTAGTAACGGAAAATCACCGCCGGGGTCGGCGGAAAATGCGCTTACGATGCGCGGATACTTGAAGAAATCCGGGGCTGCCGCAGTGCGCTGCAAAGAGCGTCCGAGTGGAATAAGCACCGCTTGGTAACACGCCCCGGAGTTGTTATCCGCGCAACCGCCGGCCCGCGCTAACTTTGCCAACAATTTCGAAAAAGGAAAGGGAATGCGCCAACCGGCGCCGTCTTCACTGACGACCAGATAGTCAAATAACGAGCGCCCGACCGCAGGCAGATTCGATCCGAAGTCAGTGAAAGGCGGCACGGATAGCTCAGTTTTTGTTGGCAGCGACGTCACGCTCTCTATTTGCGGTTTGTAGTCGCGCCCCATACCGAAATATCGCGCCAACAAGATCCCCTCAGCAACGATGAAAGTAAGCGAGAGGAATACGATCCATGACGCCGTTCGCTCCATGCATCACTGCGCTGCCACTAACTTGCGCGGCTGTGTGCCGGTCCAACAATCCTCCGACGCTTGACCGGTTCTGGTGAATCCAGGCCCGTCTCGCGCGGCGATCTGGTCATTCATTAAGGTGAAATTTAATATGAAAATACGATCGAGATAAGCGCGGCCCAAATAAAATCCCGGTCGCACCATGCGAATCTCATCGCGTACTTTGAAGCCACGTCGTCCGGCGAGGAAATCGGGCTTCTCCATGTAACCGGGGATTTCATCGGTAAACGCGTAATCGATAATGATCGATTCGCGGCGTGAATCCATTATGCTTTGGCCGCAGTAAAGTTTCGCGGGAAACAAGAGCCAAGCGTCTTTTCCTTTGACATCGATCTTTTGCGGTTCGCTTTCAACCAAACCCATGGTGCGCAATAGGTTGATGTCCTCGATTCGATTGCGCAGCACGCGATCGTTGCGATAAAACACTTTGCCTTTCCACAACGTCTCGCCGATCAAATCGAGTTTCTTGCCCTTTAGTTGAACGGCCAAGCCCGGCAGGCCGCCGACGATTTCAGATAGTCGCAACTTGCCGCTGCCGCCGCGGGGGAAAAATAGTTCGCCATCGAACGCGCCGTCGGGAATTGGCCCGGCCGTCAGCCGCGCATAGATTTGATCGATTTGCTCCTGGTCCAGCGTCGATAGATAGCGCGGCGTAATTTTGTCGAGTTCAACAGTCGACAACGGCGAATCGTGCTCGATCGCGGCAAAATCCGGCTTCGACTGATAGTCGGCGCCATAGGTCGCGAACTTAATGTCGGGGTTGCGCGTGAACAAGGCCCGAACGTAGTCGCAACCGGTCAGACTAACCAGCGTGAAAATTAAAATCAGAAGGCGTAGTTTCATGATCTGTGCGTCTCGGTTGAACTACAGCGTCGCTAAAAACGCGATCAAGGCGTTCTTGTCCGTGGCCGGTAAACTTTCGCCGAAACGGTGGCCGTCGTTTTCGATATCCGCGGTACAGTTGCTATACGCCTGCAGAATTTTCGGATTTTTTCCGACCGCCGCGATCATTCCCGCGGGATCCTTCAAGATTGCATTGAGTGTATCGACCAGGGCTTGGGTCAGCGCCTTGCCTTCGGCGTCGCCGAGTTGCGCGACTAATTTTTTCTCGAGGGCGCCGCGGTCTTTTTTCGCCAGCACCAGATCGTTCACAAACACTTTGTGCTGGAAATTGCCGAGCAGTCCCGCCGCGGTGCCGGCAGGAATTTCAAGCTTGAGTCCGACGATTTGTTTCTCTTCGGCGCCATCCCAAAGTTTCGGGCCAAAATCCAGCACCACCGGAAAATTAAAGCGAGTGATTTTCTTGCCGCGGGAATCGGGGTTCAACAATTGCTGCATCGATTCCACGTAAAGATTGAAGCGGCCCTGCACACTTGGATCTTGCGGCCAACAAGCAGGCTGTTTGTCTTCCGCTAACAACGGAAAATTGCCTGAGCTGGCATCGGCATAACGCAGCCGATAAAAATCATTGTTCTTGTTGCTCGGCTGACCGCAAAGTTCGGGCCCAATCGCATTGTTGTGCATGAATGGCGCCTGCGCCCAAAGGTTCAGCAACGAAACGTTGCGATAGTACCCGCGCCCGCCGTCGCGGCCTTCTTTAATATTCGGGTCCGGCGCTTGTTTGCGTAATGTTTCGGAGCCGTACTGCTGGTAAATATGACCGGCCATATGATTTGAATGCAGGGCGCGGCAGCGATAAGTACCCACTTCGGTTGCTTTGGTCGGCTGGTCGTTACCGAGCCAATCTTCGCGCAATCCATTGGCGGCGACTTTACGAAAATCGCGATTCTTGAATTCACTGCCGACGGTTTCAGGAATGCTCGAATGACAGCGCGCGCAATTCGCGGCGAACACTAACCGGCCGCGCTCCACCGCGCCTTTGCCGAACTGTGTTTCCAAATCCGCCACTAAACTTTCGTAAGCGTAGTCGCTTTTCTCCTGAGCGCGTGCAACATGTAAATCGCTCGCATTGGACTCCCGCGATGCCAGGAAGCTGAAAATATCCGGCAGGCGATCCTCGATCGCGCGGAAGTTCGGACAATCGCGCCGGCATTGTCCGATATCGAACGGCGTTTGGCCGAAATTGCGCTGCTGCGGATCAAGTTGACGCAAATCGCTGAAGTGATTGACCCAACACTGTTCCGAGCACGAACCAATGTTGAAATAGACGCGCTGAATCGCTTCCAGCTTGCCGATTGAGTCCTCGCCACCCTTCAGAATATGGTGCACGCCGCTTTCTTTTTCGAGCTTCTTCTCCCAACATTTGCCGTCGCGTCCCGGTTCGCACCAGCAGGTTTCCTGCGCCGTTTCGCTGCCACAGGAATTCGTTTTGCGCCAGCGCCAAACTTCTTCGTCTTGGAAGGTTGGCCGCTGCGCAACGTTAATCAAGGCGTTGATTGTCCCCGGATTGTTGACTTGATCGGTCGCGATCGCCGAAGTGTCGTTAGTGCCGGGCCGCGCGTGCGCGAACACCTGCCATTCGAGACTATCCATCGGCATGCCCGAGGTGAGCATTTCCGACATGCGCGAATATTGATTGCCGATGGCGCCCTTAATGTTTTCCCATTTCGGATTGGCCGGATCGGCCGGCGGCCGAAGCGGGTCAAACGCAATATGGCACGATCCACAAGACGTGCCGATTAAGAACGGCGGCTCGATCGAGCCATCGCCCAATCGCGACACCCGCGAATCGGACTGTTTACTGTCACTCGAGAGCTTCTTGTTGTAGCCGTCCCAACTGGCTAAGCTACCGTTTAGCTTGCGCCACTTCTCTTTATCGAAGCGCGGGTTGGGAAACTTGCGCACGCCCAACGCGCCGGTGGAGGTGCCGAATGCAAGGTCGCAAGCGCTGTGGCGCTGATCGGTTTTGCCGTCCTTGCTATGGACGTCTTTGGCATCGAGCAACGCATCTTTGAAATCGCAGGCTGGATCGCGATAACCATTCTTGCCGACGAAATTTAATAACACGTCATCGCCGGCGCAATACTCAAATCCGTAGGTTTCTTCCATGCTTTTGGCGGGGCAGTCATCCGAACCCGGCGCGCAGCAACCCGGATCGTTAATCAATCCCCATGCTTTAAAGCGATCCGCTCGTTGGTCGGCGCGCAGCACGCGATGCCAGTCGATTAGCACGCCGAGACGCTGCGGGAAGGTGTATGCATAAAAGCGCGAATTGCCGGCAGTCGCGAAATACCAGATATGGCGGCCGGCGCGTTCGCTGTCGCTCAAGCCTTCGTCAGCGGCAAAGAAGCCGGGTGCGACATAGGCGCTAGGCGAACCTTGGGCGACCGACGCGGCGGGCGTCGGCATGTCATCCGCTTGTGCTCGTTCGAAATCGGTTTGCGATCCTGGTTTCAACCACGCGGTGGCCACGACCACAGCCGACATCACCGCTACTGCTAACAATGTTCGCTTCATGCGTTTACCCTCATAAACGGCCATAACTCACCGATACTGTAGCCGGTGTGCGAAAAATTTAAATCAACCGAAAGTAATAGGCCGAAAGAGATAGGCCGGAAGATCGCTCTGCTGGCGATTCTATCGAAAACTGCTGTGAATGTTCTGTGATTTACCGATAAACCAACACCGGTATCATCGTGTGAGTTAACACTTTATGTGTTTCGCTGCCCATGAGCAAGCCCGCGATACCGCGGCGGCCGTGGGATGCCATGAATATCAGATCGCAACCCTTGGCATTCGCCGCGTCGATGATGCCTTCGTAGGGCGAATCGTTGACCAAAGTATGGACGTCAAACGTCACGCCGGCCGCGCTGGCCTTCTCTGCGAAGCTATCGAGAATGGTCTTGGCCTGGCTTTCCGTCAGCGACGTAAAACTTTCCGGCGTCATAGCGTCGATCGGAATGCCGCCCTCGTAATACGGCACGCTGTATTCGGGCTGCGCGTAGAAACCTGTGATGCGGGCATCGATCTCGCGGGCAAATTCGATCGCCTTATCGACTACCCGATTCGACAACGCGGAACCATCACACGGAATAAGTATATGTTTGAACACAGCGTAACCCTCCAAAAGCCGAATGTTCCAAGCGGTAAGTTATGATATTACGACTATGCCAGTTATTCAAAGCCAATATCGCGCGATTGAGCCCTACGTTACCAAAGACGGTTCGCAGATACGCGAACTGATGCATCCTGCCGTCCAGGGTAATCGCCAACAAAGCCTGGCCGAGGCAACCATCCTACCGGGTGCGCAGACGGCGTTGCATCAACATTTCGTCACGGAGGAAATTTATCACGTCACGCAGGGGAGCGGCACGATGCGCCTAGGCGATGACACTTTCGCAATCGCGGCGGGAGACACCATCGCCATTGCGCCGGGCTCGCCCCATTGCGTATTCAACAGCGGCAACGAACCACTCAAAATTCTTTGCGCCTGTTCGCCCGCCTACTCCCATGACGATACGGTTTTACTAGGCGAATGAGCATCAAACTCGGCGTCGATCTCGGCGGCAGCAAAACCGAAATCATTGCGCTTGATAATGACGGCAAAACCTTGTTACGCCGGCGCGTGCCGACGCCTTCGGGCGACTACCAGGCGACGCTGACCATGATTAACGACTTGGTTACGCACGCCGATTGCGAATTGGGTGCGCGCTACCCGATCGGCTTCGGCACGCCGGGATCGCCCTCGCCGATCGACGGCAGAATGCGCAACTGCAATTCCACCTGCCTTAACGGTAAAACCTTACACCGCGATTTGCGCGAAATGCTGCGGCGCCCCGTCGCGCTCGCCAATGACGCCAATTGTCTGGCGCTTTCGGAAGCCACTGACGGCGCCGGCGCCGGCGCTCAAAGCGTTTTCGCGGTGATTATAGGAACCGGCGTCGGCGCCGGTATCGTCATCAACGGCGAGGTATTGCAAGGCGCGAATGGCATCGCCGGCGAATGGGGCCACAACCCGCTGCCGGCGCCGCGCGACGACGAACGGCCGGGTGCGCTGTGTTATTGCAATCGCCACGGTTGCATCGAAACTTTTCTGTCCGGCCCGGGAATCACGCGCGATCATTTCGAGGTCTGCGGCGAACAACTCGAACCACCCGTAATCGCAATCCGCGCCGCCGCGCAAAATGCCAATTGCACAGCGACCATCAGTCGCTACGAACAGCGCCTCGCCCGCGCACTCGCCTATGTCATTAACATCCTCGATCCAAACGTGATCGTCCTCGGCGGCGGCTTATCCAATCTCACGCAGTTGTACGAAAATGTCCCGCGCTTGTGGCGCCCGTATATTTTTTCCGATTGCGTCGGCAGCAAACTTTTGCGCAATCAGCATGGCGATTCCAGCGGCGTACGCGGCGCGGCGTGGTTGGCAGGAACGGGCGAATAAGGCTATTTCAAACTCGACTTTGTTGCCCACGATTGCCAGCCAGTCGCTCCGGATTAAAACTACACGATGCCTGTATAACCAATACCAGAGCGGCTCTTCAGGCATGCATGGCGGAGAAGCAAGCGGCATGGGCGGCACGGCGCAATGACTGATAAAACCGATGCCCAATACTGTCCCCTATTGACGACAATCCTTGCTCCCTATTTTCAAGCAGTTAGCGACACCTATTAAAAATGTGTCGGCAATAGCAAACAGTTTCACGCAGCCAAAATCGGCCAATACTTAAGCAAATAATTTCTCTTTCGTTAGCAAGTTATTGTTTATCAGAAAAACACTGGCGATTGGCACGATCTATGCATTGAAAGCGTTTCTGGCTTCTACGCCAGGCGACTTTTAAATTCTCGGAAGGAACATCACTATGAAAAAATTAGCACTCGTTAGTTTATTTTCCATTTTCGCTGCATTTGCGATGCCGGTTTTTGCCGCTGACCCTCCCGCCTCGCCGGAAGATTGTAAAAAGGCGTTCGAAGGAGATGATGCCAAAATCAAGGCTTGCATTGCCGAACTGAAGAAATAGTCGTACCCTCGCCGGCGCCACCCAGCCGACGCCGGCCGAGGCTTCCTTTGGTCTGCGGATTGCGTTCCATGAACCCCATCGCGATTGTGGCCTCTAAAATGTCTTCCTGAACCCTTCGCGGAATTTACCCTCGAGCGTAGCGAAGGGCTCGAGGGTAAACTCCGTGAAGGATCTGCTTTGGGCGTCGTAACACCAGATCCTTCGCGTTGCTCAGGATGACACGTTGAAGGGATGGCGAGAACTTACGCAGTTCATGGCCCATGCGCAGTGTCGGAAGAAACAAGGGGCTTTCCGTGAACCGGCGTCAACGCGAACGTGGCGGCGAATTTCTCCTCCACGACGGAGCGGTCAACTGACGTCTCCAGATTTAAAAATTCACGGCCATCTTGTCGATTCGAGCGCGCACGCTACCCGATAACACATTCGAACTCGAATTCCTCCCCCCTTTCAATCACGGCCCGCGGGCGAGCGCTCATTTGGGTTCGCTTAAACTTGAGTCCGGTAAATAAACGGATAATGTTATTATACAAACACCTGGCCATTTTCCTGACCGAGCCGGTTTTTTTATGCAGACTTCCCGCGACCCTTGCCGCGTGATCTTGCGCAAAACAACCAAACTAAGTTTCGGCAGGAGGCGGCTCGTGTCTGGGCGTCATTCATTTGCTCATGTTTTCGACGGCTAGGCCGGATTTATCAGGCAGCGCCGTCGATTAAATCCCAGGCGCGCTCCAAGGTTATTCGCCTAGCGTTGGTTGGCAATGCCACATAGACGCTAGGCCTGTGTACTTCGGGTCTTGCATCGGCGGCAATCGGTTGAGCTAATTACAACCGAGGCGCCGGTTGGGTGTTAAACGCTGCCATCGCCGTGGATGAGTTAACTATGCTGCTTGCGGAAACAATATGAAATCCGTACGTTCGCCTTCCCTGAAAGTACCCGCCAAAGCGCCTACCGGGGTCATTGGTTTCGATGAAATCACCGGCGGCGGTTTGCCCTGCGGCCGCACCACCTTGCTGGTGGGCGGACCCGGCTCGGGCAAGACGCTATTCGCACTGCAATTCCTAGTGCATGGCGCGCAGCATTCCAATGAGCCAGGCATCTTCGTCGCTTTTGAAGAAACGCCGACGCGCATCGTCGCCAATGCCGAAAGCTTCGGCTGGAAACTCACCGAGTTGCGAAGAAAAAAGCTGTATTTCTTGGACGCCCAGCCGGCCCCCGACCTGGTCCAGTCGGGCAATTTCGATCTCGGCGGGTTGTTGGCGGCGCTGGACGCGCAGATCGAGAAAATGGGGGCGCGACGCATCGTGTTCGACGCCGTGGATGTCGTCTGTGCGCTGCTGCCCGACGCGGCGACGAAAAGGCGCGAGATTTACCGGCTGCACCAGTGGTTATTGGCGCGCGATCTCAGCGCCATTATGACCTTAAAGGCAGGCGGCGATGAGTCGGTCGCAAGCAGCCAGCAGTTTTTCGGCTTCATGCAATTCATGGTGGACTGCAGCGTGGTCCTCAACCAAAAAGTGGTGCTTGGCGTGTCGCAACGCAATCTGCGCGT
>JANNFT010000137.1:0-14369 GCA_031380185.1 Pseudomonadota bacterium | reverse complement strand
CAGCGTCAAAACCTATGACCAGACCTTGCCGTTTTATCTCAACCGCACCATGACATTGGTCGAATACCAAGACGAATTCGAATTCGGCCAACAATTGCAACCGGAAAAATCGATTCCGAGCTTGGCGGAATTTGCGGCTATTTGGCGCAGCGGCGCACCGGCGTTGGCGTTGCTCGAACCGGGGCAGTACGCGGCGTACCTCGCATCGGGTTTGCCGATGCGCCTCATCATGCAAGATACCCGCCGTGTTATCATCGCCACGCCTTAGCGCGGCACCACTCTAATCAATGAACGCGATCAGTTTTTCACTCATTCTCACCGGCGTGCTGCTCAATGCCCTGGCGCAATTGCTGCTCAAAGCGGGCGCCAACGCCGTCGGCCACTTTGCATTCGAACGCGGCAACATCGTGCCGGTCGGCTGGCAATTTGCAACCGAGCCGCACATCTTCGCTGGCCTCCTTTGCTACGTCGTCAGCGTCGTCGTGTGGATCCTAGCCTTGTCGCGCGTCGAAGTGAGCATCGCCTATCCGATGCTTTCCATCGGTTACGTCGTCAACGCTTTGGCGGCGTGGTATCTATTCGGCGAAAACGTCACGCCAATGCGTTTGCTCGGCATTGGCATCATCATCTTAGGTGTGTTCGTCGTCGCGCGGTCCTGAGCATGGCCGACTTTCTGCCGTTCGCGCGGCCCACCATCGACGAAAATATGATCGAAGGTGTCGCCGCTACGTTGCGTTCGTTGTGGATCGCCACCGGCCCACAGGTAAGCGCGTTCGAAAAACTATTGTCGAACTACGTCGGTGGCCGGCCGGTAATTTCTCTTACCTCGGCAACAGCGGCGTTGGAAGTTGCACTGCAATTGATCGGCGCCGCACCCGGTGACGAAATCATCACACCAGCGCAGAATTTTTTTGCCGCGGCAAACATGATTGAGAAAGTTGGCGCCACGGCGGTGTTTGTCGACGTTGATTTGAAAACCCGCAATATCGATCTTGCCGCGGCGAATGCCGCGATAACGTCGCGGACAAGAGCGCTGATGCCGACCGATTTCAACGCGCCGCTTGATGTAGCGGCGCTTACGGCGCTGGCCAAGCGGTACGATCTGCGCGTAATTCAAGACGCGGCGCTTGCAATCGGTTCGCAGGTTGGCGGTCAGCCGGTAGGCAGCCAAGGCGATCTGGTCGCGTTCAGCTTTCACCCGAATAAAAACATCACCACTATCGAAGGTGGCGCCCTGGTCGTGAATAATGACGAAGAAGCGCGCCGCGCATTGCAACTGCGATTTCACGGCATCAAACGATTACCCGATGGCGCCCGCGACGTCGGCGTTGCCGGCGGCAAATTCAACATGAGCGATGTCAGTGCGCGCCTCGGCGTCGCGCAACTGGCGCAGCTCGATGTTTGGTGCGCAAAACGGCGCGAACTTGCGATGCATTATTTTCGCTGCTTGTCAAACGAGCAGATGTTAAATGACGACATGCTGCCGCCGCGTGAAAACCCTGGTCATAGTTGGAATATGTTCACGCTGTTATTACCTCTGAGCGCAATGAAAATTTCGCGCACGGCATTGATCGCCTTGATGCAAGCCAATGGCATTGGCGTCGGCGTTTCTTACGAGGCGGTGCATCTGACAACCCTATTCCGAAGCAAAGGCTACAAAGAAGGCATGTTTCCAATCAGCGAACGCATCGCGCGCGAAACGATCAGCTTGCCGATGTTCCCGGCGATGCTGTTGTCAGACGTCGAGCGCACTTGCGAAACATTACGCAGACTGATTCGTTCGGACAAAAACTAACATGTCGACGCCACAAGTATCGGTTGTCATTCCCGTCTACAACGAAGAGGAAGGCTTGGCTTCGTTGTTTCAACGTCTCTATCCGGCGCTCGACGCACTCAAGCGCAATTACGAAATAATTTTCATTAACGACGGCAGTCGCGATCGATCGGCTGCGCTGTTACGCGCGCAGTTCGAGCAACGACCGGACGTCACCCGCGTGATTCTCCTCAACGGCAACTTCGGTCAACACATGGCCATCATGGCCGGTTTTGCTAAAGCCCGCGGCGAGACCATCGTGACGCTCGACGCGGATTTGCAAAACCCACCGGAAGAAATCGGCAATTTGCTGGAAAAAATAGATGCGGGCCACGACTACGTCGGGACCATCCGAAAGATGCGCCACGACACGTCATGGCGCAAGGTCGCGTCGCGCATGATGAACCGCGTGCGCGAACGCTTCACCAAAGTGAAAATGACCGACCAAGGCTGCATGCTGCGCGCCTATAGCCGCGACATCATTCGCGCCATTAACGAATGCAGCGAGGTCAATACCTACATCCCGGCTTTGGCTTACACTTTCTCCCGCAATCCCGTGGAAATCGAAGTTTCGCATGCCGAGCGGGTGGCGGGTGAATCCAAGTATTCGCTGTACGGATTGATCCGTCTCAATTTCGATCTGATCACCGGGTTCTCGCTCGCGCCGCTGCAATTGTTTTCAATGTTCGGCATCATCATATCGCTGCTGTCGGGCGTATTCTTCATTTTCCTGGTGATCCGCCGTTTTGTCGTCGGACCCGAAGCGGAAGGCTTATTCACGCTGTTTGCAGTCGCCTTCATGCTGATCGGAATTTTACTATTCGGTGTGGGACTTCTCGGCGAATATGTCGGGCGGATTTACCTGCAAGTGCGCGATCGGCCGCGCTATATGATCCAAGCGGTATTGGAGGATAATACTGCCGCCGTCAGCAACGATTCCGCCCCCGCTTTGACGCCAATCTCGCAATCCCAGCCGTGACCTGCGCCGTCGTGTTCGCCTACCACAACGTCGGCGTGCGCTGCCTTTCGGTACTCCTGAAGCATGGCGTAGACGTGCGTCTGCTGCTCACCCACGACGATAATCCGAACGAAACGATTTGGTTTGGCAGCGTCAAAGCGCTGGCGCAAAAGCATCGCATCGAAACAATTGCGCCGCTCGATCCGAATACGCCGGAAGTCGTCGATCGGGTGCGTGCCGCCACGCCGGATTTCATTTTTTCCTTCTATTATCGTGCCATGATTCAGCCCGCGCTCCTGGCAATTCCGCCACGCGGCGCGTTGAACATGCATGGCTCGCTGCTACCGAAATATCGCGGCCGCGCGCCGGTCAACTGGGCCGTTATCAACGGTGAAACCGAGACCGGCGCCACGTTGCACTACATGGTCGAAAAGCCCGACGCCGGCGCTATCGTCAGGCAGCAAGGCGTGGCAATCGGCCCTGATGAAACGGCGTTCGACATCTTCGGCAAAGTGACCGACGCGGCCGCGGCGGTTCTCGATGCCGCGCTCCCCGCCCTGCTACGTGGCGAGGCCGTCGCGCGCCCACAGAATTTGAGCCAGGGCAGCTACTTCGGTGGGCGCAAACCGGAAGACGGACACATCGATTGGCGCAAGTCCGCATCAGATATTCACAACCTGGTGCGCGGCGTCGCGCCGCCTTACCCCGGCGCCTTTTTTGATCTTCAAGGTAAGCGAATCAAACTTCTGCGCTCCAGGCTTATTTCAGAAAAGCACATGGATACCACCTCTCCAGGCATTATCGAGCTGCGGGGCAAGCTCCATGCTGTGTGCGTCGATGGCAGCCTTCTCGAACTGATCGAAGTTGAAGTCGCCGGCGAACGCGTCGATGCCGATAGGTTTTATGCGCTTTTCGGCGTACAATCCCACGCTCAAAAAATACCTTTCGATCCTACGTGAAAAGAATTCTCATCCTCGGTGTCAACGGCTTCATCGGACACCACTTGTCCAAACGGATTTTGGCGGAAAGCGATTGGCAAGTACATGGTTTGGACATGCAGAACGAGCGCGTCGCAGACATGCTGGATCATCCGCGCTTTCATTTCGCCGAAGGCGACATCACCATCAACAAGGAGTGGATCGAGTACAACATCAAAAAAAGCGATGTGGTGCTGCCCCTGGTCGCGATTGCAACGCCGGCGACCTATGTGAAAGAACCATTGCGTGTGTTCGAACTCGATTTCGAAGCGAACCTGCCAATCGTGCGCGCCTGTGTCAAATATGGGAAACGTATTTTATTTCCGTCGACGTCGGAAGTGTATGGCATGAGCGAAGACGCGGAATTTGATCCCTACGCATCGTCGTTGGTGTACGGCCCCATCGACAAACAACGTTGGATATACGCCTGCTCAAAACAATTGATGGACCGCGTCATTTGGGCCTATGGCGCGCAACACAATTTGGATTTCACGCTGTTCCGCCCATTCAATTGGATCGGCGCCGGTCTCGATTCGATCCACACGGCGAAGGAAGGCAGCTCGCGCGTCATCACGCAATTTTTCGGTCACATCGTTCGCGGCGAGCCGATTCAACTGGTTGATGGCGGCACACAAAAACGCGCGTTCACGTACATCGACGACGGTATCGATGCGCTGATGAAAATTATCGATAATCCCGGTGGTGTCGCCAGCGGCAAAATCTATAACATCGGCAACCCGGCGAATAATTTTTCCGTGAAAGAACTCGCGTCAATGATGCTGACATTGGCGCACGACTATCCGGAATATAAAGACGGCGCGGCAAAAGTGAAGATTGTCGAGACCAGCGCGGCTGACTACTACGGCAAAGGCTATCAGGACGTGCAAAACCGCGTGCCGCATATCGCCAACGCGCGGCAGGATTTGAACTGGTCGCCCAAAGTTAATATGGCCGATGCCTTGCGCCATATTTTTGACGCGTATCGAGCGCACGTTGCCGAGGCGAGGAACCTTGTTTGAAGCAAACTTGTAAATCAGGAAAAAATAAACAATGACACAAGTCGGCGTCGTCATGGGCAGCAGCAGCGATTGGGAAATCATGCAGCATGCCGTTCAGCAATTGCAAGCCTTCGGCGTGGCGTACGAAACTAAAGTGCTCTCCGCCCACCGCACCCCGGACGATATGTTTGCCTACGCCGCGAGCGCCGCCTCGCGCGGCCTGCAGGCCATTATCGCCGGCGCCGGCGGCGCAGCGCATCTGCCGGGCATGCTGGCATCGAAGACAACCGTACCGGTGCTCAGCGTGCCGGTGCCCTCCAAATATCTGCGCGGCGAAGATTCGCTGTACTCGATCGTGCAAATGCCTAAAGGCGTTCCGGTCGCAACCTTTGCCATAGGCGAAGCCGGCGCGGCCAACGCCGGTTTATTCGCCGTAGCAATACTTGCATTGCACGATCCGGCGCTCGCGAAAAAATTGGCAACGTTCCGCGCCCAACAGGTCGACGCCGTGCACGCCATGACACTGCCACCCGACCCGAGCAAAAAGTGATCCTCCCCGGCAGCACCCTCGGTTTGCTCGGCGGCGGGCAACTCGGGCGAATGTTCACCAGCGCCGCCCGCACCATGGGATACGACGTCATTGTCGTAGATCCCGATCCGCACAGTCCCGCGGCGCATTTTGCGACGGAACATTTGTGCGCCGATTTTCACGATCAATTCGCGCTGTCGCAATTGGCGAAAAGTTGCGCGGCGGTCACAACCGAATTCGAGAATCCACCGGCCGACAGTTTAGCGTGGCTTGCGCGACACATTCCGGTTCGCCCCGGTGCGAATGCGCTCGCCATCGCCCAGGATCGCGTGCGCGAGAAAACATTCTTCGCCGAGAATGGATTTCCGGTCGGGCCGTTCGCGATTGTTCAAAGCGAAACCGACATCGACGCGGCCATTGGCGCGATCAAATTTCCGGCGATCCTAAAAACCGCGCGTTTTGGCTACGACGGCAAAGGTCAGGCGCGCGTAACAAGCTTAACCGCCGCACGCGAAAACTTTCGCGCGTGGCGCGCCGTTCCGTGTGTGCTGGAACAGTTGTTGCCGCTCGAACTCGAAGTGTCGGTGGTTTTGGCGCGCGGCGCGGATGGCGCGATCACGAGCTTTCCGGTCGCTGAAAATCAACATGCGAACGGAATCCTCGACATGAGCATTGCGCCCGCGCGAATTTCCGCCAATCTTGCAAACCAAGCCCGGGACATTGCCGAGCGCCTCGCTGCCACGCTTGACTATGTCGGCGTCCTGGCCGTCGAATTTTTCTTAGTTGAAGACGAAAACGGAAAAGAACAATTGCTCATCAACGAAATCGCACCGCGCCCCCACAACAGCGGCCACTACAGCATCGACGCCTGCGTCACGAGCCAGTTTGAACAGCAGGTGCGCGCGTTATGCGGATTGCCCTTCGGCGCGACGACGCAGCACACCCCTGCGGTGATGGTAAATCTACTCGGCGACGTATGGAAAAATAACGTGCTCGACACCGCTATGATTCTGCAAGAACCCAACGCGAAATTGCATCTTTATGGCAAACGTGAAGCACGCGATGGGCGCAAGATGGGGCATTACACGGTACTTGGCGGCGATGTTGAAACTGCGTATGCTTCCGCGCAAAAAATCAAACAGCGATTAACTCAGCCTAGCGATGCTCTGTGAGCCGCATGGGTGCTTCCTCGTGGCGATGCATACACCGAAAATCAAAGGCGCGAGGCCAGTGACCAGCCTAACTTGCCTGCCCTAGAGCCAGGGCGACCCCAAATCCAGGCGGGTTTCCAGGGCGCCACTCAGGCTATCCGTTTCACCAGGCAAGCACCTGCTTGTCGCGAAAAAAGCCGCCACTCGGACCACCATCGGCGAGCGTCGCGAGCCACACCGCCGTTTCCGCGCCCTGCTGCAACGTACGTGGCGCGTTGGCGCCGCCCATGTCACTTTGCACCCAACCGGGACACATGGAGTTGACCAAGATGTTAGTGCCGGTGAGTTCCGCGGCCAAGGTTCTGGTGAACGAATTCAGCGCGGCCTTGGAAATTCGATACGCCGGCGTGCCGCGGCCACTCTCGCTAAGCTGACCGAGGCCGCTGGAAAGATTAACAATACGTCCGTAGCCTTTTTCTTTCATTAGCGGAACGATTGCGCGGCACAGCATCACCGGACCATGTAAGTTGGTTGCCATGGTATTTTGCAATACGTCCGGACTCATTTCCGAGGCGCCGCTGCCGCTTGGATCGAGCATGACGCCGGCGTTATTAATTAATATATCAGCGGCGCCATAATTCTTCTTAATGAAATCACGCAGGATTTGCACCGCGGTTATATCGGTCACGTCGCAGGCATGATATGCGACCTTCAGACCTTCAGCTTTTAATTTTTGGCTGGCGCCGGCGGCCTTTGCCGCGCTGCGCGCCGTGAGGACAACATGCACGCCAAGTTTGGCCAATTGCCGGCAGATTTCGAAGCCGATGCCGCGATTGGCGCCGGTGACGATTGCAACGCGCTGTTCCATGTTTAACTCCGTCAAAAAGAAGATCCCGGCTGTCGCAAAAATTCAATTTCAGCAGCAGTGCTGACACGGCCCAGCGTTTGGTTGCGGTGCGGAAATCGGCCAAAGCGTTCGATCACGGCGCGGTGGCGTTGCGCATAGTCGAGGAAATCCGCTCGACTCGCGTCGGCGTTGACTAACGCCTGCACCAACGCGACGCAACGCTCCTGATCGTCAAGCGCCTCGCTGTGTTCAAATGGCAAGTAGAAAAATATTCGCTCGACCGCAGGCAATAATTGATCGTAACCTTGAGCAACAGCAAACCGCGCCACGTCCAGCGCCGCGGCATCGGTCGCGAACGCACGCGCTGTGTCGCGAAACATGTTGCGCGGAAACTGGTCGAGCAATAGCACCAGGCAAAGGCAACTTTTCGGCTCGCCGAGCCAATGCGGCAATTCACCGCGTTGCACGACTTCCAGTGTCTGAAGAAATCGCGTTTGAATCTCGGCGTCGAGCGTCGCATTTTTGACGAACCACGCCTTACGCGATTGCCCGAATTCGTTGCGATTCGGTCCGCCAAACCAGAAATCGTAAATTGCTTCAGGCGCGACGTTCATGATCCTAGAAACGGCAGTTGGACGGGGCGGAGTGTGCGGTTATGGGGGTGCAGGGCAAGGCGCGGCGAGGCGGAATGGTCGTTCCATTCCAACGAGTTGCAACGCCGCCCTGCGCCGCCAGAACCGCGCAATCCGCCCCGTAGCGGATTCTCACCAAAAGGGTGAGCGCACAAGTTATGAAGAGTTTTATTGGAACCATGATGTTGAATAACCGAAGGAGCGGTCAACTGCCGTTTCTAGGATGATGGGTCAATATTACTTGAGAAGACTTAACAATTCCGCCTCTAGCTTGCCGGTCGGTTGACATTTGGTCTTGGCGTGAGGGAACGTGCCGGTTTCCCCGCTATTGAAACTAATCGTATCGTTGAGCAGCAAGGGTTGGCTATTGGCGCCGCCAACGACAGACTGATCGCGAGTGAGGATGTACACGGTCGAAACCGCCACCCGGGTTTTTCCCGCTTCAAGGGCGTCGAAGACCATGCGCACCGAACTCGTCAAACCCATGCGGCGTTCCACTTCAAACACCTTGCCGTCGCGCATGACTTGATATTGCTGATAAGGACTCGCCGCCGCAAATTGATAGGTCTTGTCACCGCCGGGCAACTTAACGGTATTGACCACTCGGCCGCAATCAACATAGTTCTGCGGATGGCCACTGTAACGCACTTGCAACTCGCCCTTAGCTTCGTCAATTCGATCGATATAGAAATTGGTTCGGCTGATGGCCAACATGAATTTTTTCCATGTGGTATTTTTGGAACGCCAGACGTCGCGCTCAAGATCCGAGACGACTTCTATTTCAGGCTTCACGTAGGTGGTCGGCGGCGTTACGGGCGGTGGGCCGGGTTGCGGCCGGCTTTCGAGCATCGAGCAGCCGGCGAGCGCGAGCAGCACAACGGCGAATAGAAAAATAATATTCATGGGTCCAATAAAATGCGCGAAAGAACAACCAGCATACCCGCCGTCGCGCCCCAAATGTTGTAACTCTCGTAAGGCATCGCATAAAAATGCCGCAACCGCCCGTTGCGCATCGCGCTCTGCATTTGGCGATGGTTTGGGTCGAGCAGAAATGCCAGTGGCGCCTCGAAGGCATCGGCAACTTCAATCGGATCGAGTGTCAGCGCCAGCGGCGGGTCGATCCAACCCACTACCGGTGTGACGCGAAATCCGGTTGGAATGAAGTAGTCCGGCAAACGACCCAGCAGTTGCACTTGACCCCGTTGCAGACCGATTTCTTCCTCGGTTTCGCGCAATGCCGTTTCTTCCGGGCTAGTATCCTGCGCATCGACTTTGCCGCCGGGAAAACTGATTTGCCCAGCGTGATCGTTCAGATGATCGGTGCGGCGCGTCAACAATACCGACAAGCCGTCGGGCCGGTTGATCAAGGGCACCAATACTGCAGCAGGCGTGGTCGCAGCCATTTCTTCCGCCGTCATGCTCAAACGTCCATCTTCGATCGGGAGGGATTTACTCACGCGCAGACGCGAAGCCAGGCTATGGCGGTCTAACGCAGCGACGCCTAAACTAGCGGGATCGATAATTTTCAATCTGGTTTGCGCATTAGTTTCGATCGCACTATTTTACCCGAGTCACCCACAGATTTTTATTTCATGAACTTCCACTCATTCAAATGTCGTTTAGGTTTCGTCGCATGCCTGTGTTTCGCAGCGCTGTTCGCAAGCGCGGCGAGCGAATCCGATTGCCGTCGCTTATACGATCAAGTCGATCAGGCCATCGTCCGCTCCGGTGTGCGCGATGCGCAAGAAACGATCGTCAAAGGCTATCCGTATCTGCGCAGCAATCGATTTTTGGCGAGCGTGGTGACACAAGCCGATAGTGACGAGCGCTTCGATTTCTTGCTGCGGCAAATGGCCGCCCTCGACCAACGAGCGCGACGTCTAGAGTTAAGCAATTTGCCGCCTTCTACACGTGCGACGCTTGAGCTAGCTAAAGACGATTTGGTTCCAGGCGAAACGGATCTGTCGACCGCGCTGGAGCAATGCGCCAACACGCTTCTGAGCGTCGACAACACTCAACCTAACGCGATCAAAGCCAAGGTCGTCACCGCGTCGCGTTATAGTGTATTCAAACGCCTGCTCGGTTTTTATCCGATTAGCGCGGTTCCCTTTTCGCGCGGCATTCGCAAGTTTCAGGCGCAGATGAAGCAAATCTATGGAAGAAATCTGAACGAAGTCATCCGCGATACAGACGTCATATTTCATGTGCCGGCGCCGACGGAGCGAGTCGACATTGCGGCGATTTTGCGTGATTCCAGCGACAATCCATTGCGCATTCCGATGCCAAATGCCGATCGGCTCGCACAACTTTTCGCGCAGTTCGCACCGAACCTCGCGATCGATACGCGCGGCGATTTCGATCGACCCGGCGCAATCAAGTGGGGCGATGACGGCCGATCTCATGTCGATCCGAGTTCGCCAACAATTTACACGCTGGCCTCGCACACACAATTTGAGGGACAAACTTTGCTGCAACTGAACTTCGCCATATGGTTCAGCGAGCGTCCCAAAAAAGGCAAGCTCGACATGCTCGGCGGCGCGCTCGATGGCCTGATCTGGCGCGTCACCCTGGCGCCTGACGGTGCGCCACTACTTTACGACAGTATTCATCCATGCGGTTGTCACCATTTATTTTTTCCGAGCGATCGGTTACGGGCGCTGCCGCCTCATCGCTCGTTGCAAGAAGTGGCCTACGTCCCGCAGTTAGCGCCACGCTTAAGCCCAGGCGAACGGCCAACTATTTGGGTGGAAAGCGCAACACACTACATCGTTCGAATAACTAACGATGTTGCCCATTCAGGCGCGCCCTATGAACTCGCCGACAATGATCAACTGCGCTCGTTGCCCAACAGCGACGGTTCGCGGCGTAGCCTATTTCGTCCCGACGGTTTAATCGAAGGCACCGAACGCGGCGAGCGCTGGTTCTTTTGGCCGATGGGCATCGCCAATGCGGGCGCGATGCGGCAATGGGGTCATCACGCCACCGCGTTCGTTGGTATGCGTCATTTCGACGACGCCAATCTTATCGAGAAAGCGTTTGTATCGGCGAATTCGAAATAGCCACTTCCAGGACGCGCTCCACGCTTGCCTCACGGCATTGCATGGGCTGCGCGCGACTAACCACGCGGCTCTACAAGCATAAGTCTAGCGCAAAAATACTTGCCGTAAAACCCTGGTGTATTCATAATTCCCGTCATTCCGTTCGCATAGCAGGTGCCCCATGTTCAACGACGCCGCGATTATCCAAGCCCGTATCGACCTCACCGCCGCATTGCGCTTGGCCGCGCGGTTCGGCCTTAATGAAGGCGTTTGCAATCACTTTAGCCTGACGTTGCCGGGGCATCCCGATCATTTTTTGATCAATCCACAAGGCTTTCATTGGTCCGAGATTACGCCGAACGACTTGGTGATTCTCGATGGCACGGGCGAGATCGTCGCCAGCAAATACCAAGTGGAACCTACCGCTTTTTTTATTCACGGCGGCATTCACCGCGGCAATCGCAAGGCATGCGTGTTACATACCCATATGCCCTACACTACCGCGTTGACGCTTCTGGAAAATGGCGAACTGTCGTGGGCAAATCAGAATGCGCTGCGCTTTTACGGGCGTGTCGCCTACGACCATGGCGGATACGGCGGCGTCGCGCTGGCGCAGGAAGAAGGCGATCGCATGTGCAAGGCCCTAGCTCATGCCGACGTGCTTTTTTTGGAACATCACGGTGTGCTCGTTTGCGGCGAATCGGTGGCCTACGCGTTCGACGATCTTTACTACCTGGAACGCAGTAGCATGGTGCAAGTGCTGGCGCAAAGCACCGGCCAAAAATTGAAGATGATCCCGGAACACTTGCGCCAAGCCGTGGCCGATCAAATCGGTGGCGAACGGCAACAGTCGACGCTTCACTTCGAAGCGCTTAAACGCATTTTGAATCAAGCTGAGCCGGGTTGGTCAGGTCTCGGCTAGATCTAACTGCTGCACGCCCATGGGCGTGATGACGCGCGCGATCCAGCCAAATAAGACATACATCCCGACGGCCAACACCGCGGCAGGAATTGCGCCGCAAAGCATACGCGAAAAATTCTGATCGGTAATTCCGTCGATAATCGCTTGACCATAACCGCCGGCGCCAACCAGCGCCGCAAGCGTCGCTGTACCCACGTTAATGACGGCACAGCGGCGAATACCTGCGCCGATCGCGGCCATGGCTAGTGGCAACTCGATAAGACGCAAACGAGCGCTTCCGAAAAGGCACTGCAACGTTGCGGCGTCGATCAATTCCTTCGGAATGCTGCGCATCCCCAGATAGGTGTGGGTCACGATCGGGGACAAACCATAGACGAATAACGCGATAATCGCCGGCAGTGCGCCGAATTGCTGCGCAAGCACCACACAAAGCGCTAAAAGCGCGAGAAACGGTGTGATCCCAATCAATTTCGCTCCCAGCATAATCAGTCTACCCAATCTGCTGCGCGAACTTGCCCAGATGCCAAGCGGAACGCCGATGACGATACTGCCGAGCAAACCGATAAAGACCATACCCAAATGACGCATGGTTAACTGGCGCAATTCAGGAACAATCGACTGACCGGCGACCGGCCCGCTAACGTCATTGAGCGTTTGCGCTTTCGCGCTTGCTAAATTTGCGGAATGAAGCGGCGCTTTGCGCGAGCCAAGCCAATCGGCGACCGCGTCCGGAACCGTTCTTGCGCCGGAATCGACCCGCCAATTGATTTCCAGCAAGGCATTTTCCGTTACGGAGTTTTCGAGCTCGGCGAGGGCGAGCCAGGTCTTCGGAAAGCGCTTCGATACATCGAGTCGATGCAGTATGGCGACGTCAGCGCCGGGGAAGTAATCGGCGTCGCCCGCCAATAGAGTTAGACGTTGTTTGCGAATCACCGAATCGGTGGTCAGGACGTCGATGACATCAACTCGCCCAGACACCAACGCCGTGTCGCGCTCATACAGATTCAATTCGGTTGCAGCAGCGAATGTTAGAAACAAATCATGCTTCTTGAGAGCAGCCAGCCCAGTGCGATCGCTGCGAAAACTTGGCGAAAAACCATAGCGCAGTTGCGGTTGAGAAACAAGCTCACTGACATTGTTGAGCATGAGATTTCTGCCAATCTCAGCCGGGATCGCCAGCGCATACTTGCGCTTGAATCCGAGCGGAATTGCAATGCCGAGGCCGCGACCCTGTAGCGCTGTATTAATGCGCTTAAGGTCGAATGGCGCGTTGATCCATAGTACATCGCGAGCCAGCAACTCGAGCGCCATCGGAGCGACATCGATCGATCCCTGCGTCAATGCCTCAACCGTTTCGATCAGGTCGCCACTACGCAGTCCGCGCGTTGGCGCGCCTTCCTCGCCTTTGGCGCCAGTCTGCGCGATCAACTCGGCCAGCACGTTAGACTCAGTGGAAAGATTTGATCCGATACGAAGTCCTTGTTGCGGCCAGGCGCAAATAGAAAACGCAAGCAGAGCGCCGCTACAAATCGCTCGAACAAACGACTTGGCTAGTGTAGCCACAGTCGCTCAGCCCGCATAAATTCGCTGACGCGCTGATCAGCCGGATTATCGACCAAATCCATCAAGTGGCCGCGCTGCGCCACCTGCCCTTTTAGCAACAATACCGCGTGGTCTGCGAGATTCAGCGCTTCGTTAAGATCACGAGTGACCCAAACGACAGTCTTATTCAACAAGCGCAAAATGTCACTCAATTGTTCCAACGCCTTGGCGCGCGATTGGCGATCAAAATCACCCAATACATCGTCAAACAAAAGAATCTCCGGGTCGGCCATCAGGGCGCGGACGATGGCGACGCGAATTTTTTGCCATGGCGTTAATTGATGAGGATAGTGCTTGAAGCCGTCGGATGAAATACGAAACAGGCTGGCCAATTCCGCGAGGCGGCGATCGATCATCGCTTGGCTGATGTGCGCGCGGCGCAAACGCAGCGTCACGTTGTCACGCGCCGACAAATGCGGGAACAATGCGCCACCCGCGACGGTGTAGCCAATTTTACGACGAATAGTGCGCAGGGAGGCCGGGTCCAGTTCGATCTCATTAACCCACACTTTTCCGCTGTCGGCACGTTCGAGTCCGGCGAATAAGCGCAGCAAAGTGGACTTGCCGGCGCCCGTCGGACCGATCAGAACGGTGTTCGCGGCAGAGGCGAAATCCAGGGTGATGGGGCCGACAATTCGTTGGCCGGCCAAGGATTTAGAAACGTCTTCTAATTTTAAACTCATGCTTACCCAGGCTGGGTAGCAAGGCATACTGCGTTGCTACTTAGCCTTCTGTTGTTATTTTTGTGCGCCGATCCTTGCGGATGGCAATTTTTTATCTTAGTTCACAGCATAGACGGAAATCGATTTTTTTAAAGTTAGTCAATCAATTAGCACAACTTTGGCGATGCGAGTGAGCAGCGGTTGGGACCGCTTAAACGACGATAGTTGGTTCGTTGAACT
>JANNFT010000422.1:0-11002 GCA_031380185.1 Pseudomonadota bacterium | reverse complement strand
GATCGCGCTGCATTTGATCGGCTATGCGGCTGGTTCTTGAGTAGGACTTCATAAGCGGTGAAGGGTGAAGTTTAAAACGTGAAAAGTGAGATGCGCGCCTTAGGGATTGCAGTGTGTCAGCAAAATGCGTCGAAATGCCTTTTACTTTTTACGCCCTAAAGCGTTCTCGCCACTTCCACGGTTTCAAACACCTCGAGCTGATCGCCGACTTCGATTTCGTCGTAGCCTTTCAGCGATAGGCCGCACTCGAAGCCGGATTTGACTTCGCGCACATCGTCTTTGAATCGCTTCAGCGAATCCAACTCTCCGGCATGGATGACCACGGAGTTACGCAGCAAGCGAATTTGCGAGCCGCGGCGCACCAAGCCTTCGAGTACGTAACAACCGGCCACCGATCCAATTTTGGAAATGCGGTAGACCTGGCGAATTTCGACCAAGCCGAGAATGCTTTCTTTCTTGTCCGGCGCGAGCATGCCGGACATTGCCGCCTTCACTTCGTCGACCGCTTCGTAAATGATGTTGTAGTAACGAATGTCGACACCGCTGGCCTGCGCAAGCTTGCGTGCAGCGTTATCGGCGCGCGCGTTGAAGCCGATGATGACCGCTTTCGAAGCCAACGCCAGGTTCACGTCGGATTCGGTAATCGCGCCCAAACCGGTGTGCAAAATATTGACCTTCACTTCGCCGGTGGATAGCTTGCCTAACGCATAAGCCAAACCTTCGTAAGAGCCCTGCACGTCGGCCTTGATTATGAGTGCAAGGATTTTGACTTCGCCTTCACCAATATTGCTGAACATGTCTTCGAGCTTGCCGGCTTGTTGCTTGGCCAATTTCACATCGCGATACTTGCCTTGACGGAACAACGCAATCTCACGAGCCTTGCGTTCGTCGAGCATGACTAATACGTCGTCGCCGGCGCCAGGCACGTCGGACAGACCTTGAATCTCGACCGGAATCGACGGGCCCGCCTGGTGGATAGTGTGCCCTGCTTCGTCGAGCATGGCGCGCACGCGGCCGAATACGGAACCGGCCAGCATCACGTCGCCTCGTTTTAACGTGCCGGACTGCACCAATACCGTAGCGACGGCGCCGCGGCCTCTGTCCAAGCGCGATTCGATCACAATGCCACGCGCCGGAGAATCTTTCACCGCTTTCAATTCCAACACTTCAGCCTGCAACAAAATGCGCTCCAACAATTCGTCGATGCCCTGCCCGCTCTTCGCCGAGACCGGGACGAACTGCGCATCACCGCCATACTCTTCCGGCAACACGCCTTGCGCGACTAGTTCTTGTTTGATGCGCTCGATGTTGGCTTCCGGCTTATCGATCTTGTTCATCGCCACAACCAACGGCACATTGGCGGCCCTTGCGTGGTGGATCGCCTCGATGGTTTGCGGCATCACGCCGTCGTCGGCGGCGACCACCAGAATCACGATGTCGGTGACTTTTGCGCCGCGCGCGCGCATCGCGGTGAACGCTTCGTGGCCCGGCGTATCCAGGAAAGTAATCATGCCGCGTGGCGTTTCGACGTGATAGGCGCCGATATGCTGCGTGATGCCACCGGCTTCGCCACTGGCGACGCGAGTGCGGCGAATGTAGTCCAACAAAGATGTTTTGCCATGATCGACATGACCCATGACGGTTACAACCGGCGCACGCGATTCTGCAATGCCTTCCACGACCGCGCTCAAACCACTTTCCACCAACAGCGAATCGGGATCGTCCAACTTCGCCGCTTTGGCGATGTGTCCCATTTCTTCGACGATAATCATCGCCGTTTCCTGATCAAGCACTTGGTTAATCGTCACCATGCTGCCCATTTTCATCAAGGTTTTGATCACCTCCGCGGCTTTGATTGCCATTTTCTGCGCCAAGTTACCAACGGTGATCGTCTCGGGCACGAGCACTTCATAAACGAGCGGCTCCGTCGGCAATTGAAATTGTTGCGTTGTTTCCAGCGACGGTTGTTGTTGCTTGGGCGACTTAGTCTTATGACCGCGCCAGCCGGTTGTCGTTGGGCGCGAATCGCCACGGCCTTTATTCAGGCCGCGTTTCTTCGCGGCTTCGTCGACGTAGGTGACACTTGGTGTCTTGGCTTTTTTTGCGGCTTTTTTATCGGCCTTGTCTTCGGGCTTAACCAGCGGTTTATGCAAGGTGCTATCGGCGGCAGTCGCGGGTTTCGCCGCAGGGTCTGGCGCCGTCGGCGCTGCTGTTTCTAGCGCAATCACAGACGCAGCGGCCGGCGCTTCCGCCACCACCTGCTGCGCCGCAACGGGTACGGGTTCTTCGCCTTTTTTCGCTTTGGTCGAACGTTTCTTTTTCTCGGCGACGTCCTCGGCCTGCCGCGCCATGAGTTCAGCGTGCTTACGCTCTTCCGCGTCGCGCAACGCGCGCTCTCCGGCTCCGACAATGACGACGGGCGCAACAGGCTTAGCTTCGACGACTTGTGGAGCCGGCGCCGGTGCCGGCGCGGGCGCCGGTTCGCTGGCATCGCGTTTGACCAGTACACGCTTCTTGCGCACCTCAACTTGGATCGTCCGCGCCTTTCCGGTCGCATCGGATTTCTTGATTTCCGAGGTCTGCTTACGCGTTAACGTGATCTTAGTCTTCGATTCTTTGCTGCCGTGGGACACGCGCAAATAGTCAAGTAGCAAGGCCTTGTCTTGTTCGGACAAGGATTCTTCCGCGGCAGACTTCGCCACGCCCGCAGCCTTCAATTGCTCCAGCAACAATGCCGGTGGCAAATTGAGTTCAGTAGCAAATTGAGCAACACTAGATTGCGCCATATTCAAACTCTATTCTCGTTAGGCTCGGGCTATCTTTTATGAAAAGCATCGATAAATATTATTACTCAAACCAAGGACGTCGAGCCGTCATGATGAGCTGCTTCGCCCGCTCGGTTTCCATGCCCGTAAGTTCCGTTAAATCGTCGACGGCGAGATCAGCCAACGCCTCCATCGTCGTCACGCCTTTAGATACCAGCAAGCGCGCCGTTGAATTGTCCATGCCTTCCATACTGAGCAATTGCTCATCGGCATTCTCGACCTTTTCCTCCGACGCAATCGCCTCTGTCAACAACGCATTGCGCGCACGGGCGCGCAGTTCGTTAACCGTCGTTTCGTCGAGCGCTTCAATCTCCAACATTTCGGAAAGCGGAACGTAGGCAACCTCTTCTACGGTGCTAAAACCTTCCTGCACCAATATTTCAGCGACCTCTTCGTCAACGTCCAGTTTTTCCATGAAGATTTTTCGAATACCGCTGAATTCCTGATCGGTCTTCGACTTTGCCTCGTCGACGGTCATGATGTTCAGTTCCCAGCCGGTCAATTCCGAAGCCAGCCGGACATTCTGGCCGCTACGGCCAATGGTCTGGGCGAGCTGATCTTCATCGACCACTACGTCCATGCTGTGTTTTTCCTCATCGACGACGATGGAACTGACTTCGGCCGGCGCCAACGCGCCGATCACGAATTGCGCCGGATCTTCCGACCACAAAATAATATCAACACGCTCACCGGCCAATTCATTGGTCACCGACTGCACGCGGGAACCGCGCATGCCGACGCAGGTGCCGATCGGATCAATGCGTTTGTCGTGAGATTTCACAGCGATCTTTGCACGCACACCGGGATCGCGTGCGGCCGCTTTTATCTCTAGTAAGCCCTCTTCGATCTCGGGAACCTCGAGTTCGAACAATTTCATAATGAATTCCGGCGCGATTCGCGACAGAATCAACTGCGGTCCGCGTCCACCGCGCTCAACGCGCGACAGGTACGCGCGAACCCGATCGCCGATGCGCAGATTCTCTTTCAGAATCATTTGATCTTTTGGCAAGTAGGCTTCGAGGCGGCCCGATTCGACAATCGCGTTGCCACGCTCCATGCGTTTGATAGTGCCGGTGACCAGAAACTCTTTACGGTCAAGAAAATCGTTCAGGATTTGCTCGCGTTCAGCATCGCGAATTTTCTGCAGGATGACCTGCTTGGCCGCTTGCGCGCCGATACGACCGAAGTCGACCGCTTCCAGTGGCTCTTCGTAATAATCGCCGAGGCCAATAGTGAGCTCCGCATGGTCTTCCGTGATTTCCTTCAACAGCATCTGCTGCTCGTAGTTCTCAAACTCTTCTTCCGGCACGATCAGCCAGCGGCGAAAGGCTTGGAAATCCCCCGTTTCGCGGTCGATTTCAACGCGAACTTCCATACCTTCCGAATACTTTTTCTTGGTTGCGGAAGCGAGCGCCATCTCCAGCGCCAGGAATACGATATCCCGATCCACGTTTTTTTCGCGGGCCAATGCATCCACCAACATCAATATTTCTCGACTCATTTACACTCCAACTCAGAATTCCGGCTTGAGCCGTGCTTTGTGCACGTTCGCAAGCTCTATCGCAAACATTTTCCCGTCCGAATCCAACGCCAACAACCCGTCCGCCAATACACCGAGCGTACCGGTGAAATTTTTCCGGCCATCCAAAGGCGCCTTCAATTTCAATTCCGCGCGCTCACCGCGATAGCGGACAAAGTCCTCCGCTTTTCTAAGCGGTCGATCGAGTCCCGGCGATGACACTTCTAAGCGGTCATACTCCACGCCTACCACGGCAAAATAGCGTGAGAGATGATTGCTAACGGCAGCGCAATCATCGACGTTGATGCCGTCGGCCTTGTCGATCATCACCCGCAGCTTAGCGCGGCCGAACCACTCGAAATCGACCAGTTCGTAGCCCAAGCCGCGTAGCGTAGGTTCCAGCAATTGCATTAAGTCCATAAGCGTCGCACAAACAAAAAATGGGCTCCATGCCCATTCTAGTTATCCTTGAATTGTAACAAATTTTCACCGCCTATGCATGACTTTGAGCCTACCCGGCTCGGCGGCGAGCAATGTTCGCGACGCAATTCCGCGTGAATCATTTAAAGAGCGAGTATAACCGAACCAGCAACCTCAATTCCCTCGCGGGCCGAACTTAGATTGTTATTGCACCGTGTGAAATTTTCGATTAATGTCACCATAACGCGCTTTGACCGGAATGATATTCGTCGGGCGATTCTCGTTAGATAACTATTCGCGTTTTGCCGTCAAATTTATTTTCTCGGAGGAGCAAATATGGGTATGGATCTACATTCAAAAATCGTTCAGGGGCTTGCACGCCGCCGCTTTTTGCAGCACACCGCCATGGCAGTGGGTGGCGCGGCCCTAGCGCTCCCCGCGCTTGCCGCGGCTAAAGAGTGCCAACTAACAGAGCAAGAAATTCTCGGCCCGATGTATAACTACGGCGCACCGAAATTCCAAGTAAAACTGGCGTCCGAAAACGAGCCGGGGCAAAAGCTGTTGTTGCGCGGGGCGGTGTTAAGCGCCGATTGCAAAACGCCGTTGCCCGGAACCATTATCGAAATTTGGCAGGCGGACGACAAAGGTCACTACGACAAGAAAAAACCCGGCGATTTCCTCGAGCCCCCACCACCGTTTCATCTGCGCGGGATGTTAGTAACCGACGCCAACGGACGCTACGAAATCGACACGGTCGTGCCGGGCGCGTACCCCATTCCGCCCGGCGTGCCTGGCTTAGAAAAATTCGGCGGACTGACGCGTGCGCGCCACATTCACATCAAAGTGTTGCCATTCCTTCATGTAGCGCTGACCACGCAACTGTATTTCAAGGGCGACGAGCATCTCGCCGGGGATCCGTGGGGCGGGCATAAACCTTCTCTCGCTCTGGATATGAAAACCGACGGCAAATATATGAAGGCCGATTTCGATTTCGTTCTCGGCACTGGCATGAAAACCTAAATCTGTCTGGGGGGTTACCCCTCTCCCCGTTCGCGTGGAGAGGGTCAGGGTGAGGGGCGGTCTTACCTTAAAAACAACGCCGCAAAAATTGTTTCGCGACAAGTACTAATAACTTAAGCCGTCTGCACCCCTATGGAAATCGATCTAAACGCCCTCGAACGTCCTTTACGCTACAAATTGATGACCAGTCTGGTCGTCCCGCGCCCGATCGCCCTCGTTACGACAATCTCGGAAGGCGGCATCGTCAACGCCGCACCATTCAGCTATTTCAACGTGCTCGGCGAAGACCCGCCGATATTGATCATCAGCGCCGACGCCCGCGCGAGCGGAAAAATGAAAGATACGGTTCAGAATATTCTGACGAAAAAACAATTCGTCGTGAATTTGGTCGACGAAGGCATCGCCGAAAAAATGCATGGCTCCGCCGTCGACGCGCCGACCGAGATGAGCGAAATCGACTTAGTCGGATTCACCACCGCAGCATCGCAACGCGTCGCTCCGCCACGCATCGCTGAATCACCGGTATCGTTCGAATGCGAGTTGCACACCGAATTGGATTTCAAAACACGGCGTCTGATGATCGGCCAAATCGCTTGGTTGCACGTGCGTGATGGCATCATCGATCCGAGCAACATGCGGCGCATTCCCGGCCAATATCACCCGGTCGGGCGTCTATACGCCAATCGTTATTGCCGTACTCGCGATGAGTTTGCTTTGGATAACAGTCAATTTGCCGAGATTGCGTCGAAGTTTGGGAAGTAGCTAAAATTTGTGATATGCAATAGCGACGCGCTTAGCATCAATTGACGCCAGTATTCGGCGCAATCTACAGTTCTTGGGCCACCTCAGGTCATTGCCGCGTGGCATGGAACGCTTGAAGCGCCGCTCTGTTATTGGCTCTTAGGCACGTGGCAGGTTAATTTTAACTACTTTGCCGAAGCCACCAGCGTTTCAATGCTTGCCGATCGATTTTATTCGTACCGGTTTTCTGCAATTCTTCAAGATAAAGAAAGCGGCGCGGATATTTGTACGGCGTGAGATGCGACTTGACGAATTCTTGCAGCGTTCGTGTTGTTCCATCGCCCTGCGCAACGCCGGGACGCAACACGACAAACGCGGCGAGCGTCATTAAACTATTACTCTCTTCAACGCCCAACACCGCGCATTCCCGCACCGACGGATGCTCCGCGAGGCAACGTTCTACTTCCAGCGGATAGACCCATTGGCCGCTCACTTTGATCAAATCGTCGACGCGGCCTTCGAAAAAATAAAAGCCTTCCTGGTCCATGCGAAAGCGATCCCCGGTGTAGATCCAGCCATCGCGCATGGTCTCGGCGGTTTTGTCGGGCCGGTTCCAATACATTGGCGCCTGCGAATCGCCGCGCACCCACAGCACGCCGGATTCGCCGGCACCCAACAATTTTCCGTCGGGATCGGTGAGCTTGATGTCGTAACCGGAAACGCGCATACCACTGGCGCCAATCTTTTGCCACTCGGGACGATTCGACAAATAAATGTGCAGCACTTCCGTTGAGCCAAGTCCTTCAACGATGCTAAGGCCGTAGCGCCGCTGCCACTCACGATAAAGTTCACCGGACAGCGTCTCGGCCGCGGAGAGACACAATCGCAAACTCGACAAGTCGCGTGCGCCAGAGCCCGGATGTGCGACCAACGCGTTGTACAGCGTCGGCAAGCCGAACAAGATAGTCGGCCGATGTCGTTCGATGGCCTCGAATACCGCGTGTGCATCGGGCCGGCCCGGCAGTAACAGCGTCGTCGCGCCGACGGAAAATGGGAACGTCAGCGAGTTACCGAAACCATAGGCGAAGAAAATTTTCGGCGGTGAAAAAACAATATCATCTGCGCGAATTCCCAGCACGCCCTCGCCGTAAGCACGCTGCGTATACGGCGCGTCGTGATGCAAATGCACCACGCCTTTCGGCCGCCCGGTCGAGCCGGAGCTATACATCCAAAACGCCATCTCGTCGCGATGGCTATCGGCTTCGGCCAATTGATCGGAATGATGCGCAAGCCAGCCATTCCAATCGTGCACGCTAGCGAGCCCCAGCTCCGGCGCAGCGTTCGTTTCGCCGACATAAATCGCGTGGCGCAAACGCGACGCACGCACCGTTTCATGACCGAGTAGCGCCGCCAGTTCGCCACTGGCGATGGCAACTTCCGCGCCGCAATCCTGCAAATAAAAACCAATCGATTCCGCCGGTGACAACGTGTTGGTCAACACCGGCACGAAGCCGGCACGCATCGCACCGAAAATGGCTGCGACGTACTCCGGCGTGTCATGCAGCAGCAGCAACACGCGGCTGCCGCGCGCTAAGCCAAGCGCGACCAAGCCGTTGCCCACGCGTGATGCGAGTGCGCAAAGTTCGCTGTAAGAAATTCGCCGATCGCCACAGATCACGGCGGTTTTGCTGGCGCGGCCCGACGCGAGGTTTTCATACAAAATGCGCGAACAGTTGTAACGCTCCGCGATGGAAAAACCAATCTCGTTTGCACTGCTACGATCGATCGCATCCCGGATGGGGTGCGGATCACCGGCGAACGGATAATTTTCTTTTTCTCGAGCTACTTGCGCCATAAACCGCGGCGCCATCTCGGCGAGCCGCGCGTCGCTAATGCGTCCGCTGCGCGCCATGTAGTCATGGGCGAGTT
The DNA here is from genome assembly GCA_031380185.1 of Pseudomonadota bacterium. Lineage (GTDB taxonomy): Bacteria > Pseudomonadota > Gammaproteobacteria > Burkholderiales > JALYOK01 > JALYOK01. The sequence continues at coordinate 2,548 of JANNFT010000422.1, read as the reverse complement.
GCCAGGGTTTCATATGCATCTTATCGGCCATGCGCTCGTACCAAAACGAACTTGAGTTTGCCGCAGACACTATTTTTTCCACGATCGGTCGACGCGACTGCTCGTAGGCTGTCAGCGCCACGGCGACTTCCTCGCCCGCCGCCGCAAACGCCCGATCGAGGGCGATCGCATCCTCGAATGCGAGACGTGTGCCGGAGCCGATGGAAAAATGCGCCGTGTGCAGCGCATCGCCTATCAATGTGACGTTGCCCACGTTCCAACGATTATTCATCAGCAGTGGGAAATTTCGCCAGATCGATTTATTCGAGAGCAATGGCTGCCCTTCCAAATCGGCGGCGAATAAGCGCTCACAATAGGCGCGAGATTCTTCATCCGATTTGTTTGCAAGCCCAGCCCGCTGCCATGTCGCGGCATCGCATTCGACCAGAAAAGTGCTCATGTCGAGCGCGTAACGATAGTGATGCGCGACCCACACGCCGTGTTCGTTGCTGCGAAACGTCAACGTCAGGCAATCGAAGGTTTTGCGCGTGCCGTACCAAGCAAATTTGTTGCTGAGCCATTCAATGCGCGGTTGGAATTCGCGCTCGAATATTTGTCGCACGGCGGAATTCACGCCATCGGCGCCGACGACCAGATCCGCTTCGCCGCAATCCTTAGCGCAAGCGACGCGTTGTCCGTAACGTAAATTGACGCCGCCCTCGCGGCACAGATCCTGCAAAAAACGATTCAGATCGAGCCGCCCAATTGACGCAAAACCGTTACCGTCGATATCGACACATTCGTCTTGGTGAACGATTCTCTGCATCGGCCACGACTGCATGCGCGGCACAAGGCGCTGATGCAAATCCGGCGCATCGCGTTCGAGAAACGCGAGCGCGCCTTGCGAAAACACTACGCCGAACCCGGGCGCGGCGCCCCGTTCGTTTTGCTCCAACACGTCGACGGCCGCACTGGGAAATCGCCGCTTAAAGAGCAATGCGAATAAAAGTCCGGCCGGTCCGGCGCCGACGATTACGCTACGCATTCGTTGCAATATTGATCACGCCACCACGCCTATGGATATGCCTTTGGCCCTAGGCCAGGTGACTTTCAAGCCGAGCGGTATTTCTTTTCCATAGCACGCTTGTGCGCCATCAATCCCATCAAGCGACGGTCGCGCCATTTCGAGCGCGCGCCGATATCGCCGACTTGCATGTATTGGCGCCTCTCTTTTTCGATTTTTGCGAGCAGTTCATCGCTCCAAGGCCGCGCTTTCGATTGTTCCGAGCTATCCATTTCATAGATCATCGGGCCGAAACGGCGCGAATAATCGGCGATGCCGCCGGGCGCGTTCAGATCGCCGACCTCGAACGGGCCGATAAACGACCAGCGCAGGCCGAGCCCGTCTTTCAAGCACTTGTCCAAATCTTCGACGCCGACATAACCGTCGTCCACCAGCCGATAGGCTTCTGCCATCATCGACCATTGCAGGCGGTTGAGAATAAAACCCTGAGTTTCTTTTTTCAGCATGATGGGTTTTTGTCCGACGGCAATCATCAAATCATAGGTTCGCTGGGCAACCTCGGGTGCAGTGAACGCCGCGGGCGAGACCTCCACCAGCGGAATGAGGTACGGCGGATTCACCGGATGCGCGACCAGGCAACGATGTCGACCCTTCACTTGCGTCGCAAAAGCGGACGTCATAAATGTCGAGGTGGAACTGGCGAGAATGGTATTCGGCGCGGCGGCGGCGTCCATATCGGCATAGATTTGTTTTTTGACATCGACATTTTCCAACGTACTTTCCTGCGCATAAGCGGCGCCGTCCAACACTTCTTTCAGCGTTTTCGCGACCGTCATACGCGAACGAATCACGCTCGTTGTTTCGGAAATGAGTCCAAATTCCTGCAAATCGCCAAGACTGCTTTCGACCGTTTCAAGCGATTTGGCGACAGTGTCGGGATTGGAATCGTAAAGCATGACCGGATAACCGGCGCGAGCGAATACGATAGCCCAGGCGCGGCCAACGAGGCCGGCGCCAACGATTGCGATTTTTTCCATCTTTTAAGTTCCTGAAGGGGAATAAACTCGTAGTTTAAATGAGGCGATTCCTTTTCGCACGGAAACCGAACCTACTACGGAGAAAATCTAGTCAGGCTTGTATGGCTTTGTCATTTTAAAATCGTCAGGCGTATTTTGCACACTGCGCGCCGCTTTTTGTCTCGAAACCTGCGCTAAGCGCCAATACCAGAGCGGCTCTCGAAGGTGTCCTTACGGGTTCGCGGATCGCGCTTGCCGATTCGTTAGGTACTCAAAAAATTGCTTAGGGGTCGTTAAGAAATAAGTAGTTCAATGTTATCCAGAACGAATGCGGTAGTTCCAGTCGCCATGGAAGTCGTTACGCTCGATCTGGATAGCAGCAAAGTCATCATCGGATACGAGCAAGCCCTTGGGATAGTTGGCACGGTCGAGTTCCGCACGCACCTTCAAACCGCTACGTGTTTGGGTGCTGGCAATGAGGTTGACGATGACCTCATGACTGATCAGAGGGCGTCCGCGCCAATTCATC
>JANNFT010000075.1:0-16182 GCA_031380185.1 Pseudomonadota bacterium | reverse complement strand
CCATCAAATGGTGGCCGAGGGTAACTGGCTGGGCAACTTGCATATGGGTGAAACCAGGCATCAGAGTCGCGGCGTGGGTCTCGGCGAGAGCGATGATGGACTTTTGCAGTTTGCCAATTGCCGCAACGATTTGGTCAATCGCGTCGCGAAGGAACAGTCGGATATCCGTGGCCACTTGGTCATTGCGCGAGCGACCCGTATGCAGGCGTTTACCGGCATCGCCGACCAGAGCCGTCAGGCGTTTTTCGATATTGAGGTGAACGTCTTCGTAATCAATTGACCAGACAAATCGGCCACTGCGGATATCCGCTAAAATTTCCGCCATGCCGCGCTCGATGTCGGCAAGATCTCCCGCCCCGATGATGGCTTGCTTGGCGAGCATTCGCGCGTGGGCAAGCGATCCTTGAATGTCGAATTCGGCTAAACGCTGATCGAATTCAACCGACGCCGTATAGCGTTTGACCAAATCCGCAACAGGTTGCGAAAAGCGGCCAGACCAGGCATTTCCGGAATCTTCTTGTTGACCAGACATGGAGAAAGCTGCATACAATTTAAGGATGGCCAGTATAAATCAAAACACGCCACCGCCTACGCTGCCCGATTTCTGCAACCTTGGCGTGATGCTGCGAGTGATCTTTATCGTCAATGGAATGGGCGTCCTCGCCGGTTTCGCTCGTCAACCGACTTGGCCGGGTTTTTGGGAGGAGTTTTTGCCGCTTTCCATCTTTATCCAGCCGGCGCTACTGGCCAGTCTGCTATTGTTATGCGGACTGCGGCGTGCGTTCGCTGCGCGGCCCTATCGCGAGTTCGTTGTGGCGGTTTTTTTACTCGAGGCCGCAATAGGCGCCCTGTTTTATTTCGGCATACGGGCGTTGCTGCCAAACGACGATTTTCTCTCCTTACCGGCCGTCTTGCTATTCATGTTGGTCGCCGCCGGGATCACTCTGATTCATCTGAATTTGCGTAGCCGCGCGTTGTCACCGGCTATCGCCGAGGCTCGGCTTCAGGCGCTGCAAGCGCGCATTCGCCCGCATTTTTTGTTCAACAGCTTGACCGCTGTTTTAAGTCTCATGCGTGCCGACCCGCGCCGCGCCGAGCGAGTGCTTGAGGATTTGGCCGATCTGTTCCGCGTCTTGATGGGCGACAATCGTCAGCTCGTGCCGTTACAAAACGAGTTCGTCCTGTGCCGCCAATATCTCGAGTTGGAGCAACTGAGGCTGGGCGATCGGCTGCGGGTCGCATGGCATATCGATAAAATGCCGGAAGATGCACTGGTTCCGCCCTTGATCCTTCAGCCCCTGCTGGAGAATGCCGTGTACCACGGCATCGAACCGTCCACAGAACCCGGCGAAATCAACATCAATATCTATCGCAACCGTGACCACGTCTACTTCGTTCTACGAAATCCCTACCACGGCGAGTTAGGAACGCTTCATCAAGGAAACAAAATGGCGCTCAACAACATTCGCGAACGCCTGGCGTTGCATTTCGACGTCGAAGCCAATATGAATAGCCAAGTCATCGGCGCCACCTATCAAGTTACGATTACCATTCCCTATACGACTGAACGCTGATGGACGCGCCACTAAAAATTCTGGTCGTCGACGACGAAATGCCCGCGCGTAACCGGATTAAGGAAGTTCTTCAAGATATTAGCGAACACCTTAGAATTTCAGTGGCCGCCGAGGCAAGTGATGGGCAAAAAGCCGTTGCGCTGCTCAATGAAATGCGCGTCGACGTTGTGCTGCTGGACATCCGCATGCCGGGAATGGACGGCATAGAAGTGGCTCGTCACCTGCAAAACCTGGCGCCGCCGCCCGCGATAATTTTCACGACGGCTTTCGATGCCTATGCCGTCAAGGCATTTGAACTCAACGCCGTGGACTATTTATTGAAGCCAATCCGGCGTGAGCGGTTACAGGCAGCCCTAGAAAAGGCCAAGGGGCGATTGGGCATGCGGCTGACGGGTTTGGAGCAGCTTCAACAACGTGCACGCAGCCACTTGAGTGTGTCGGAACGCGGAAAGATCTTGCTCGTGCCGCTGGCGGAAATTATTTATCTTCGTTCCGAACTCAAGTACATCACCATCAAAACCGCCGCGCGCGAGTATCTGCTCGAGGAATCATTGACCAATTTAGAAGAAGAGTTTCGCGAACATTTTTTGCGCGTTCACCGTTCCTGTCTCGTGGCGCGAAATGCCGTACGGGGTTTCGAGCGCGTAACGGAAGAAGGTGGCGACGGACATTGGGCCGTGCTGCTAATAGGGGCCGACGAGAAATTGCCCGTGAGTCGGCGGCAACAGCAGATCGTTCGGGAGTTCAAGGGCGGTTAAGCTCGCGAGCAATGCTCGAAGAGCCTTATCCCGAGCGCGTTTTCATGGCATGTGCTTGGAAAGGCAGTTTCCATGCGCCTCAAGGGGCAATGCCACGGTTCCAGATATAACAGCAATCAGAAAAAATAACCTCGCGCTATTTGGCGGTTTGAACATGAAAACGCCCTTGGCCTTCGCCAAGGGCGCGGGCCCAATAGTTTGATCCCTAGTCTTTCGCCAAAATATCCACGTCTTTGGTTTCTTTGAGGAACAGCATACCGATAACGAATGTCCCAAGTGCGACGATGATCGGATACCACAGACCATAATAAATGTCGCCCGTCGCCGCGACCATGGCGAACGCGGTTGTCGGCAGGAATCCACCGAACCAGCCGTTACCGATGTGGTAGGGTAGGGACATTGATGTGTATCGAATCCGTGTCGGAAACAGCTCAACGAGGAGTGCGGCGATCGGCCCGTAAACCATCGTTACGTAGATAACCAGCAATGTAAGCAACAGCGTCACCATTATGTGGTTAACGCCCGCCGGATCGGCTTTTGCCGGATAGCCCGCGGCCTTGACTGCCTCGCTAAAGGTTTTCTTGAAGGCCTCGCCCTTTTCCTTTGCGTCCGGCGCCTTGCCATCGTAGACATCGATGGCATTCGAACCGAACTTGATCTGGGCGACCGTGCCGACAGGCGCTGCTTCATTCGAATAGGAAATACCCGCTTTGGCCAACGCGCTCTTTGCGATGTCGCAGGAGTTGGTAAATTTCGCTTTGCCGACCGGATCGAATTGGAAATGGCAACTGGACGGATCTGCAACCACCGTCACCGGCGAGAATTGTTGCGCATGCGCCAGAGCCGGGTTGGCGTACGTGGTGATCGCTTTGAAGATCGGAAAGTACGTCAACGCCGCGAGTAGCAAACCGGCCATGATGATCGGTTTACGACCGATCTTGTCCGATAGGCTGCCAAAGACAATGAAGAACGGTGTGCCGATAATCAACGATGCGGCGATCATGTAGTTCGCCGTATTGCCATCCACTTTCAGCGTTTGCGTCAGGAAGAAGAGGGCATAGAACTGGCCCGTGTACCACACCACCGCTTGGCCGGCCACCGCGCCGAAAAGTGCCAGCAACACTAGTTTTAAGTTGCCCCACTCGCCGAACGACTCGGTCAGCGGCGCCTTCGATTGCTTCCCTTCGGATTTCATGCGCTGGAACACCGGCGATTCATCCAACGACAAACGTATCCACACAGAGACGCCGAGCAGCACGACGGAGATCAGGAACGGAATGCGCCAGCCCCATGCTTCGAATGCAACTGTACCGATCCACTCGCGTGTGACGAGGATGACGACCAAGGAAATTAACAAACCGACGGTTGCGGTCGTCTGAATCCAGGCCGTATAGTAGCCGCGCCGATCTTTCGGCGCATGCTCGGCGACGTAGGTCGCAGCGCCGCCATACTCACCGCCCAGCGCGAGACCTTGCAACAATCGTAAGGCAACGAGAATAACCGGCGCCGCTAATCCGATCGAAGCGTAGGTGGGTAACAATCCGACGCCGAACGTCGAAATACCCATAATCATGATGGTGACGAGGAAGGTATATTTGCGGCCGATCAAATCGCCCAGGCGGCCGAAGAAGATCGCCCCAAACGGCCGCACGGCAAAGCCCGCAGCGAACGCCATCAAGGCAAAAATGAACGCCGTGGTCTCATTCACGCCAGCGAAGAATTGTTTGCTGATGATAACGGCAAGACTTCCGTAAAGATAAAAGTCATACCACTCGAATACGGTTCCCAGGGAAGACGCAAAAACAACTTTTTTTTCCTCCGCGGTCATGCCCTGGCCGCGTGGCCTGACGCTCGCCGCCGCTATTTCATTTGCCACAATCTCATTTACCACAATTGATCCCCCCAACTGATAAGTGTTAACTGATCGATTTCGAAAAATCAGCGAGTCTTATATAAGACTTTTCGCGTCAATTATTCCGCAATCCTATATATAACGCAATAACGAAATGGAATTGCCCTGACTTACGCAACGATATTGCAATCCGCGACCGCTACAGAAATTTGCCAACGACATATCCGATAATGATCCCAACAATCAACGCCACCGTCAGCCCGCGATAGGTCATGACGTCCTTTGTGTAGCCGCGCTTGATCGCAATAAAAGAAACCAGGTACCCAAACGCATTCAAAATCCATATGATCGACAGTGATAAAGCCTTGACGATCAACGGACCGACAATGGGAAGCAGAGCGATGATCCCCAACAGCCAGGCAAACGCATTTGACAACAAGCCGAGCAAAAAGACAACAGCGGCGATTACGCGCTTATCGACGCCCAGGTACATCCCCAGCCAAACCAAACCCAGCAGACCCAGCCAGATCGGCGCCATCACCTTGTAGTTTTTCCAAATCGGCTGCGTCGATTGCGCGGCCGCCATAGTGGGTTGTTGGTTAGAAGCCATTTAGACCGAAACTTTCATTGCGCCCTGTCAGTCGAGGTGAATGCCGGCCCCAAAAAATTATCTAACGCGCCGCCAACGCAGTTAACCAAAAGCGCGTAAAAATTCCGACGCCAAGAAACAGCGCCGATATGGGAAAATTCAAACGCAGCCAGCCCGCCGCGATGCAGATCGCTTCGCCCAGCCACGGCGCCCACGCGATCAACATAATCGGTTGCCCATAGTCGTGAATGCGGCTTAGCCAACGTTTCGCTTCGTCCGGCAGGGATTTTCCTTCCGGTAACAATCGGCCGATCCAATAGGTGGTCATGCCCGCTAACACGTTGCCCAGCGTCGCGACGGCGATGGCTTGCCAAAATAATTGCGGGTGCAGTTTAATCGCGCTGAAAAGAAAAATTTCCGCGCCGCCGGGGATCAGCATTGCGACGAAAAATCCCGATAGGAACAGCGCGATGAGGCCGGATTGCGATCCGAAAAGATTGGTGAGCCAAGCTTCCACTGCGACGCAAGGAAATTGAATTGCGGGAAGAATAGCAGTAATTTGCGTTACTAAGCGTACTACGAGAAAATTCGCTCACGTCGCGGCGCTCGCGCTGACCGTGCTATTCGCCAATCGAGACTACATGATGAACCGCACCATTGCCTACGATCCCACGCGCCGCGCGCTGTACCTGCCGTGCGCTGATGCGATTTCCCTCGATGCGAGCGCGACACGCAGCGAAGCCTTATTGTGCGCCGAACTCTCTCGGCTGGTGTATTGCAGATTTGAGCGCGACGCCGCTGTAAAGCACGCGGTCACAAGTCAATTGACCGCAATCGGCTTTAGCGACTGTACATTTTTCGACAAGAATGGATTGCAGGCTTTCCTGGTCGTGAACCCCACAACGACGTTAGGCGTGTTGGCATATCGTGGCAGCCAGCCCAATGAGATTGAAGACGCGTTGACCGATCTAAAGTTTAGGCTTCAACCATGGGCGGGAATTGGCCGCGTGCATCAGGGTTTCGCCGCTACGCTGGGCCGAACATGGCGCGACATTGCGACGGCAATCGAGGCGCATCGAGGTGCGCGAATGCTTTACGCCGGCCACAGCCTCGGCGCAGCGCTGGCGACATTATCGGCGGGACTTCGCCGGCCCGACGCGCTCTACACCTTTGGCTCGCCGCGTGTCGGCGATGCGACGTTCACCGCATCGATGCTCGGTGTGATTCACCAGCGCTACGTAGATTGCTGTGACCTCGTGTGCCGCATTCCCGACGCCAGGTGGTCTTACGAACACGTCAGCGCGATGCAGTATGTCGATCGACACGGCGTACTTCACACCGGCATTTCCGACGCCGAAGTTCGCGCGGACCAGCACTGCGCCAAGCTCGCTTTTCTGCTTCAATACGCTTGGCGACAGCCGGCAAATGTATTGTTGCGTAGCTTCGCCGACCACGCGGTAGTCAACTACATTCACGCGTTGCGCGCTGCAGCGCGCGCCTCATTGCCGTGAGAGTTCATGGAGAGCCGCGCTGGTGTTGCCTCTCAGGCCAATTACCACAACAATGAGCGCGCTCCCTCGTGGGCGCGTGTTGGACTTGAACGCAATAACACTTTTAGTTTGCCGTGACTCGGGCTATGCTTCGCCCGTGCTGACCGACACCATTTATCGCCGCGCCGCGCCAACTGACTTTCCGCGGATTCTGGCGCTACAGGCGCAGAACTTGCGCTGGAATTTAGACGAAAGCCAGCAGCAACAAGGATATCTGTCGGTAGAATATCGTGCGGAAGATCTTGCCGCGATCAACGACGGATTAGGAATTTATGTCGCGCTAGAAGGCAATCGTCTGATTGCTTACGCCATGGCGGAAACCAAGGAATTCGCTTGCGGCGTGCCGTTGATTGCGTGCATGGCGAGTCGTTTCCCATGCCTTACATTCCAAGACCAACCGCTAACGAGTCTACGATACTTTATATACGGCCCAGTTTGTATCGATCGTGACGCGCGCGGCAGCGGGTTGTTGAATGGTTTGTTGACCGCGATCAGCTTCGCGCTAAGCGCCCGCTTCGATTTGGGAATAGCATTCATAGCGCACGGCAATATTCATTCCTATCACGCGCATATTCGAAAGAACAACATGACCGTAGTGGATGAGTTTGAATTCGACGGGCGCGATTTTTGGACGGTTGCATTTCGCCTGGCGGATCGTGTCGAATAAGTTAACGTTATGCGCATTAGGTTGCGCCGCGCGCGAAATCTACTTATCATCGCCTTCCTTGTTGTGCGCAATTACCATCACCTGAGCTGCCTATGTCAGAAAATTTACTGATCGTCGAATCGCCGTCCAAAGCCAAAACGCTAAAAAAATATCTCGGAAAAAGCTTCGAGATTCTCGCGTCCTACGGCCATGTGCGTGATCTCGTACCGAAAACCGGCGCGGTGGATCCGGACAATGGCTTCGCCATGAAGTACCAATTGGTCGAGCGAAACGAGAAACATGTGAAGGCGCTGGCGGATGCGGTGAAAAAAGCCGATCGAATTTACCTCGCGACTGACCCGGATCGCGAAGGTGAAGCAATCGCCTGGCATATCGCCGAAATTCTGAAATCTAAAAAGCTGCTCAAAGATAAAGAGCTGCACCGCGTCGCGTTCTATGAGATTACGCAAGCCGCGGTCAAGGCGGCGGTGGACAATCCGCGCAAAATCGCGATGCCTTTGGTGAACGCGCAACAGGCGCGCCGTGCGTTGGATTATTTGGTCGGCTTTAATTTGTCGCCGTTGTTATGGAAAAAAATTCGACGCGGCCTGTCGGCGGGTCGTGTGCAAAGCCCGGCGCTGCGATTGATCTGCGAGCGCGAAGACGAAATTCTGGCCTTCAAAAGCGACGAATATTGGAGCATTCACTTCGATAGCCACAAGGGCGCACAGAATTTTACGGCGAAGCTGACGCAATTTAAAGGCGAGAAACTCACGCAGTTCAGCGTCACCAACGATGCACAGCACAAAGGTATTTCGGAATTTTTGACGAAGCACGCCAAGGGCAAGGCGACGGTGGTTAATATCGAGAGGAAGCGCAAGACGCGCTCGCCCGCGCCGCCCTTCACCACCTCGACTTTGCAGCAAGAGGCGGTGCGTAAGCTCGGCTTCTCGACTGATCGCGCCATGAAAATCGCGCAGCAGTTGTACGAAGGCGTCAACATCGGCAGCGGACCGGTGGGTTTGATTTCCTATATGCGTACCGATTCGTTGGTGCTCTCTAACGAGGCGCTGAACGACATTCGCGGTTACGTCAAAAAGAATTTCGATGCAGATTATTTGCCTGGCATTCCGGTTTTCTATAAGAACGCTTCGAAGAACGCGCAAGAGGCGCACGAAGCGATTCGCCCGACGTCAATCGATCGCACGCCGCCAAGCTTGAAAGAATTTTTAACGCCCGAGCAATTTCGTTTGTACGAAATGATTTGGAAGCGCACCGTGGCTTGCCAAATGAGTCCGGCGAAATTTGATACGGTTGCTGTGGATTTAGCCGTCGGCGGTGCGCAGAATTTGTTTCGCGCCACGGGCCAGACCATGGTTTTCGCAGGCTTCGTCGCGGTGTATTTGGAAGACGAGGACGATCGCGAAGCGGAAGGCGAAAGCAAATTGCCGGTGCTGGCAATGGACGAAGTCGTGCCAATCGACAAACTCTACGGCGAACAACATTTCACCCAGCCGCCGCCGCGCTACACGGAAGCGACGATCGTCAAAACGTTAGAGGAACACGGCATTGGCCGGCCATCGACTTATTCGAACATCATCTCTACATTGCTCGCGCGCGAATATGTAATTCTCGACAAGAAACGCTTCTCACCGACCGACGTGGGCAAGATCGTCAGTAAATTCTTAACGGAACATTTCACGAAATACGTCGATTACGACTTCACCGCCAAGCTCGAAGACAAGCTCGACGACATCTCCAACGGCAAACTCGAATGGGTGCCGGTGCTGGAAGAGTTTTGGGGCGACTTCAACCGCGCAATCGAAGAAAAAAGCAATGTCTCCCGCGCGGAAATCACCCACGAAGCGCTTGACGAAGCGTGTCCGAAATGCGGCAAAGGCTTATCGATTCGCTTGGGCAAGCGCGGTAGATTTATCGGTTGCGCTGGCTATCCGGAATGCGATTACACGCGCAATTTAGACGGCCCAGACGGCGAAGCCGCGCCTACGAGCCCGGTGGAAGTCGGGGTCACCCAATCGGGTGTCAAGGTATTGCTGTTGAATGGTCCATACGGACCCTACGTGCAACTCGGTGAGGCAGCCGAAGACGGCAAAAAGCCAAAGCGTGCGTCGTTGCCCAAAGGAATGCTCGCGGCGCATGTCACCATGGAAGTTGCCGACAAACTATTGTCTCTGCCGCGCGAACTCGGCATGCATCCCGAATCGGGCAAGAAAGTCATTGTAAACAACGGCCGCTTCGGGCCTTATATTCAGCACGAGAAAGAATTCCGTTCGATCCCGAAAAGCGATGATATTTTCACCATCGATTTTGCCCGCGCACTAGAAATCATGGCGCAGCCAAAATCCGCGGGACGCGCAGGCGCCACCGCATTGAAAACTCTCGGTGTTCACCCCGACGATGAACAGAATGTCAGCGTCTTTTCGGGACAGTACGGGCCCTATGTCAAGCACGGCAAGATCAACGCCACCATTCCGCCGGAACTGACGCCGGATACGATAACATTGGAACAGGCAATTAATTTGTTGGAAGCCAAAGCGCGCAAGCCCGGTAGACCCAAGCGCGCAACTAAGGCGACAGCGAAGAAGACGCCGGTGAAGAAGACCGCTGCCACCAAGCCGTCAACCGCGATTAAGTTGAAGAAGGCGGCTTAGGGCGTCGAAACTCTTCAACGTACCGATTATTTCTTTTTGCCCAGGAGGCGTTGCCGTGAAAACGGCAATCGATAGAATGAGGCGCGGCGCCTCCATCACTTAACGTAAGTCCTGTCGGAGCGTTAGCCGCGCTTATTTTCGCCTGCACAGGATTGCGGCGTCGACGCATAACGCGATCGAACGCGCGTTCTTAAACCCATCGACAGGCGCCGCTCCCCGCTTGACTCCTGGCACGTCATGACCTGTGAGCCAAGATCCATGCGGATTTCCTGATGCCCTATTTTATTGCGAAAAATCCATGGGCGCACCATAGTGGCGCGTTCTATTTTTGTTCCAGCACCATAACGCTTTGTGGCAAAATGCTCGATTCGTTTTTTGTTTGCTGGCACGTTTTCTGCTGCTAGTGGTCGGTTGCTCTAATTTATTGGAAATTTCGGGAGAAGATGATGGTTGTTGCTGATGTAATGAAAATGATGAAGGACAACGAAGTGAAGTTCGTTGATTTCCGCTTTACCGACACGCGCGGCAAGGAGCAGCATGTGACAGTTCCGGCGAAAGCGTTTAATAATGAGAAATTCACCGAAGGTCACGCCTTTGACGGCTCGTCGATCGCCGGGTGGAAAGGCATTCAAGCCTCCGACATGCTGTTGATGCCCGATCCCGATACGGCGGTGATGGACCCGTTTCGAGATGAGCCGACCCTCAATATTACTTGCGACGTGGTCGAGCCGTCCGATGGCAAGGGCTACGATCGTGATCCGCGCTCTCTTGCTAAGCGCGCTGAGGCGTATTTGAAATCCTCCGGCATTGGAGATATCGCTTACTTTGGCCCGGAGCCCGAATTTTTCATTTTTGATTCTGTTACCTGGAATGTGGGCATGTCCGGTTGCTTCGTCAAGATCAACTCGGAAGAAGCGCCTTGGTCCAGCGGCCTGGACCTGGATGGCGGCAATATGGGCCATCGTCCGCCCGTGAAAGGTGGCTATTTCCCCGTGCCCCCGGTTGATTCCTTACAAGACATGCGCTCCGCCATGTGTATCGCGATCGAGCAAATGGGCGTCGAAGTCGAAGTGCATCACCACGAAGTTGCCGCACCGGGGCAGTGCGAAATCGGCACGAAGTACGAGAAGCTGGTGAAGCGCGCCGACTGGTTGCAAATTATGAAATATTGCATCCACAACGTTGCGCATTCTTACGGCCACACCGCGACCTTTATGCCCAAACCCGTCGTCGGCGACAACGGTTCCGGCATGCATGTGCACCAGTCGATTTGGAAAGACGGCAACAATCTTTTCGCGGGCGCCGGCTACGCCGGCCTGTCGGAGGTTGCGCTGTACTACATCGGAGGCATCATCAAGCACGCCAAGGCTTTGAACGCGATCACTAATCCGGGCACCAACTCGTACAAGCGTTTGGTGCCCGGTTTCGAAGCGCCGATCAACCTGGCCTATTCCGCGCGCAATCGTTCCGCGTCGATCCGCATTCCATTCGTGCAAAGTGCTAAAGCACGTCGCATCGAAGTGCGCTTTCCGGATCCGACGGCGAATCCGTACTTGGCCTTCTCCGCCATGATGATGGCGGGTCTGGACGGCATTCAAAACAAGATTCATCCTGGCGACCCGATCGACAAGAACCTGTACGACCTGCCGCCGGAAGAAGCAAAGAAAGTGCCGAATGTGTGCTCGTCGCTCGACATGGCGCTGGAGCATTTGGACAAGGATCGCGAATTCCTTACGCGCGGTGGCGTGTTTTCCAACGACATGCTCGATGCCTACATCGAACTGAAGATGGAGGAAGTCACGCGCTTTCGCATGACGACGCATCCGGTCGAATTCGATATGTATTACTCATTGTAATCGCGGCCTGAAGCGATTGCGTTATACTAAGGCAAGCCTTCGGGCTTGCCTTTTTTATTTGTGAAATAATTTTAATTGACATAGACTTAGCGGGTATTCTTTGAGATAAACCTGATGAATCGTGTCCAAGCCTTCGCTATTGCACTGCTGCTCGTAAGTTCACTGCGGGCGGAAACCATTTATCGCTATCTTGATGACGGAGGTGGTGTTACTTATACCAACATTCCGGCGCAGTTACCTAAGAAAGGCGTCGAGAAAATCAACGTCTTCATTCCCGCACAATCCGCGCCGATTGGAACGTCGGGCGATGTCAAACTTCCCACGGCGCCGGTCGTAAAAGTTAAGCCCACTGCGCCGATCAATTTCCCCAAGGTAGACAGCCAAACCCAGCGCAAGCGTGATCAGTCGCGCAAGCAAATATTGGACGACGAGTTAGAGTCGGAATTAAAATCACTCACGATAGCGCGTAAAGCGCTCGCCGAGGGAGAGTCCGTGAAACTTGTCGCTAGCGATAAGAATCATCAGAAGTATGTGGATCGTCTTCAGGCGTTGAAGGAAACCGTCTCATTGCACGAGAAGAACGTCGACGCCTTGAAAAAAGAAATCGCCGCAACGAAATAATCGTTTCGCGAATACAGAGCTCGATAGGGAATATTTCCTTCAATAGCCTGTCTCTGGCTGAGTTCTTTCTTCAGCTTTCTTATCTGGCTCGGTTATTGCTAGGTAGAATAGCATTTGAATGACATTAATTTTCCCGTTCTGATGGCCGCGAACACCTTTGGTGGGCTTGAGTTTTTGTCGAGCGCCGTGGTTTTGCTGGACCGCAATCTGGCGATTCTTTACCTGAATCCCGCGGCCGAACAATTGTTCGAGGTTTCCCGCAATCACGTGGCGCGTTTGCCCATTGCGCAGGCGCTGTTTGGCGCCGAAGCCCTGGCTGCTACGGCGCGTCATGCGCTGAACGTGCAGTCAGGATTCTTGGAACACGAAGTACTTATCGGCGGCGGCCATCATCCGAGCTTGCAATTGAGCTGCACGATCACGCCGGTGGATTTCGAATGCGCGGCATTACTGCTGGAATTTCGTCCACTCAGTCAGACACTCAAAATCGCCCGTGAAGAGCGCGTCATTCACGATCAACAATTGAACCGTCAGTTGATTCGCAATTTGGCCCATGAAATTCGTAATCCGCTTGGCGGAATCAAGGGGGCTGCGCAATTATTAGAGCGCGAGCTGGATCGCAAGGCGTTGCACGAATACACCCAAGTGATCGTCAAGGAAAGCGATCGGCTGCAAGCGTTGATGGATCGTCTCGTTGCACCGCCGCGTCCTTTTGTTCCCGGCGCGGTTAATATCCATGAGGTGTTAGAGCGAGCGCGCAGCTTGATTCTGGCGGAGTTTCCAAACGGCATTCGCGTCGAGCGCGATTACGATTTGAGCTTGCCGGAATTAACCGGTGACCACGAGCAGTTAATTCAATCGGTTCTGAACATCGTACGTAACGCCGCGCAAGCGTTGAACGGTGCGGGTTTAATCCGACTACGTTCGCGCATTGCGCGGCAAATCACCATCGCAAAACGGCGTTTTCGTTTGGCGCTTACTATCGAAATCAGCGACAACGGTCCCGGCATTGCCGCCGACTTAAAAGATCGAATTTTTTTCCCGCTGGTCTCCGGCCGTGAAGGCGGCACCGGCCTCGGACTGATGCTCGCGCAAGATTTCGTCCACCAACATCGCGGCATGATCGAGTTTGACAGCGAGCAGGGACGAACACGCTTTAGCCTGTCGTTACCCATTATCAGCAGCGAATACTTAACTCAAGAGCAACGAAACACACCATGAAACCGGTTTGGATTATTGACGACGATCGTTCTATACGTTGGGTTTTGGAAAAAGCCCTGGCGCGCGAAGGCATCGCGTTCAAATCATTTTCCACCACCGGCGATGCCCTCGCTGCCCTCGACCGCGATCCACCGCAAGTGGTGGTTAGCGATATCCGTATGCCCGGCGGCTCCGGCTTGGATTTGCTGAAAGAACTGAAGACGCGTTTTCTCGACCTGCCGGTCATCATTATGACCGCCTATTCCGATCTCGATAGCGCCGTCGCGGCGTTTCAAGGTGGCGCGTTCGAGTATCTGCCGAAGCCGTTCGATGTCGATCATGCGATCGATTTGGTGCGTCGCGCGCTCGACGAAAGCATGCGTGGTGACGCAGAAATAGAAGCGGTTGCGGCTGTGCCGGAAATACTGGGGCGCGCACCGGCGATGCAGGAAGTATTCCGCACCATCGGCCGCCTGTCGCAATCGCAAACTACCGTGTTGATCACCGGCGAATCGGGCACCGGCAAAGAATTGGTCGCGCGCGCGTTGCACCGCCACAGCGTGCGCGCCGGCCGGGCGTTTATCGCGATCAACACCGCGGCAATTCCGAAAGAATTGTTGGAGTCTGAATTATTCGGCCACGAGCGCGGCGCGTTTACCGGCGCGCAAACGATGCGCCGCGGTCGCTTCGAGCAAGCCGAAGGCGGCACCTTGTTCCTCGATGAAATCGGCGATATGCCGGCGGATCTACAAACGCGACTATTGCGCGTGTTGGCCGATGGCCAGTTTTATCGCGTTGGTGGTCATCAGCCATTAACGGCTAATGTCCGCGTCATCGCCGCGACCCATCAGGACCTTGAGCAACGCGTTAAACAGGGATTGTTCCGCGAGGATCTGTTTCACCGGCTCAATGTAATTCGCCTACGTTTGCCATCGTTGCGTGAGCGGCGGGAAGATATTGCGCTACTTATTAAGCATTTTTTGCAGACCAGCGCGCGCGATCTCAATGTCGAACCGAAGCGGCTTACGGACGACGCCGTGAAATTTCTCGCGGGGCTGGATTTCCCAGGCAACGTGCGCCAGTTAGAAAATATTGCTCACTGGCTCACGGTCATGGCGCCCGGGCAAAGTGTCGATATCAACGATCTGCCACCGGAAGTGCGCGACACGAAAGCCGCCCTCGGCGACAGCAATTGGCGTGAACTACTCGATCGCGAGGTCGGGTACCAATTAGCGCTCGGTAAACACCGCATCATCGACGAATTGAATCGCGATTTCGAACGCGTCCTGATCACACGCGCGTTGCAACACACCGGCGGGCGGCGCATCGAAGCGGCAACATTGCTCGGTTGGGGACGCAACACCTTGACGCGAAAAATCCAGGAACTGAAGTTGGATGAAGCCGATTCAGCGCGATCGGAACCGACGGAAATTGACTAGCGTTGCTTGAAGTGGCCCATGGATATTGGCTTGCAGGGCATGTATGGCCACGACGCAAGCCGGATAAACCGTGTGGCAATGCCCCTTAAAGCCCCAGCCGCTGCCAGATAGTGCTGGTGGTTCCCGCTTGATTGAGCGTGTAAAAATGCAAACCCGGTGCGCCTTGCGACAAAAGGCGATCGCAGAGCGCGCAAATCAAATCCAAACCGAACGCGCGAATCGACCCAGCGTCGTCGCCGAAACTTTGCATTTTCAGTCGAATCCAACGCGGAATTTCCGCGCCGCAAGCATCAGAAAAGCGCGCGAGCTGGTTGAAATTGTTGATCGGCATAATACCCGGCACGATTGGGATAGAGATTTTCATCGCCTGGCATTCGTCGACGAAATTGAAGTAGGCGTCGGCGTTGAAAAAATATTGGGTGATCGCCGCGTTTGCGCCCGCATCTACTTTTTGTTTGAAGTGTTGCAGATTTTCTTGCGCGGAGCGTGCCTGCGGATGGAACTCCGGATAGGCCGCCACTTCAATTTGAAAATGATCGCCGGTTTCTTTGCGAATGAATTCGACCAACTCATTGGCATAGCGAAATTCGCCGACGCCATAGGTGCCAGACGGCAAATCACCGCGCAGCGCGACGATGTGTTTGATGCCGTTGTCGCGATATTTCTGCAGAATCTCTCGAATGTTTTCTTGCGTCGACCCCACGCAAGAAAGATGCGGCGCGGCATTCGAGCCGTCGGCTTGGATTTCTAGAACGGTTTCGAGGGTTCGATCTTGCGTTGAGCCGCCGGCGCCGAACGTTACCGAGAAGAATTCGGGATTCAACTGCGCGAGTTGTTTGCGAACGACGCGGAGTTTTTCCGCGCCTTCTGGGGTTTTGGGGGGAAAAAACTCAAAACTGAATGTGCGTGGGGGAGCAGTCATTTTGGTTGGGTACATTTAGAACGAAGCGTGAGATACATCCAATTCAGTCATTGCGAGCAACGCGAAGCAATCTCGTATTTCTTGCGCCAGAAAATCGAGATTGCTTCGCGTTGCTCGCAATGACATAGGCAAGGATGGTTGAAAATTCCAAGGCGGAAAATGCAACGTTCGCTTTACCGCCTTGATCCACCCGAACTTAGTAGCGGTAGTGATCCGCCTTATACGGCCCTTGCTTCTGCACGCTGATATATGCCGCCTGCGGATCGGTCAATTCCGTCAACTGCGCATTGAGTTTTTTCAACTGCAGGCGCGCGACTTTTTCGTCGAGATGTTTCGGCAGCACATGCACTCCCACCGGATAATTAGCCGTTTGCGTAAATAACTCGATCTGGGCAATAGTTTGATTCGCGAACGACGAACTCATTACGTAGCTCGGATGCCCTGTGCCGCAGCCCAGGTTTACCAGGCGACCCTTGGCGAGCATGATGATGCGTTTGCCATCG
>JANNFT010000034.1:0-17222 GCA_031380185.1 Pseudomonadota bacterium | reverse complement strand
GATCGAGCACTAACGCTCCATACTCGATCAAAAGATAATTGTCACCGGCAATTCGATACGTCACGGCGGCATTGTCGCTATTCTTTTCGAGCCGATGAATGACGGTGTCATGCAGCATTTGATCCGGCACGGGCGCCGTTTTAGTTTGCCGCTTAGCGAGTGTCGCGATGAGGTTTTCCCGCTCGGCCGCAAGAGACAGAGCTTGCGGCAAGGACAATCGTTGAAAGCGAACTTTGTCGCCGGGCTTGAGTTGACCGACTTTCCACAATTCTGCGCTCACCACAACTGCCGGACACACGAAGCCACCTAGGCTTGGACCGTCCGGCCCGAGAATCACCGGCATGTCGCCGGTGAAATCAATGGCGCCAATTGCGTACGCGTTGTCATGAATATTCGACGGGTGCAGACCGGCTTCGCCGCCGTCAGCGCGCGCCCATTGTGGCTTCGGCCCGATTAGGCGCACGCCGGTACGACTCGAGTTGTAATGCACTTCCCAGGCGGTGGCGAAAAACATTTCAACGTCGGCATCAGTAAAAAAATCCGGCGCACCGTGCGGGCCGTACAGTACACCGATGTCCCAGTGCGTATCGTATTGGGGAATTACCGACGCATCGATGACCGGCAATGTTTCGATCGCCGTGGTGTCGCCTGCGATGTGTAGCACGTCGCCGCTGCGTAAGGTGCGGCCGCCGTGTCCTCCTACTTGGCCAAGGGTAAAGGTCGCCTTGCTGCCGAGATAATCAGGCACTTGAATCCCACCGGCGATGGCGAGATAGCATCTGGCGCCGGATCCGATAACGCCCGAAATTTTCAGTACGTCTCCGGCTTTTACTGAGTGACTCCGCCACGGCGCGAGCGCGTGTCCGTTTAATTCAACTTTAAATGTAGCGCCGGCAACAGCGATGACTGCAGCGCAATTAAACTTCAGCGTCGGACCCAATAAAGTAATTTCCAGCGCAGCGGCGCCGTCGGCATTTCCTAGCATTCGATTGGCCAAGCGCATGGCCAGCGAGTCCATCGGACCGGACGGCGGCATACCGACGTGCCAATAACCAACGCGCCCGGGATAGTCCTGCACCGTGGTTTGAATTCCGGGCTCTAACACTTCGATACTGTGCGCGGCGTAGCGCAGTGTCGATAGGTAACGCGTGGTTTGCCGGCCCATCGCAAACGTTTCATCCGCCGCGATCTGGCGCAAGTAGGGTAGATTCGTTTCGATACCGGCGAGGTGGGTTTTTCCAAGGGCGGAACTAAGTTTCGCGATCGCCTGCGGGCGCGTTTCGGCTTTAACGATTAGCTTTGCGATCATCGGATCGTAGTAGGGCGATATTTCGTTGCCGCCGGTGACCCATGTTTCGACTCGAGCGTCGCCGGGAAAAATCGCCGCTGTTAACAAGCCGCTACAGGGTTGAAAATTCTTGCCGGGATCTTCGGCGTAGATGCGCGCTTGAATCGAATGGCCTTGGAATTTCGCGCGAAAATTAGACAGATCAAGCTCGCCTGCCGCTTGGCGCACCATCCATTCCACCAAATCCGTGCCGGTGATTTCTTCGGTGACGCCGTGCTCGACTTGTAGCCTGGTATTAACTTCCAGAAAATAGAATTGGCCATTGCTCGAATCGAATACGAACTCAACCGTACCCGCGGATTGATAGCCGATCGCTTGCCCGAGGCGTTCGGCGGTCCCGGCAAGCCGCGTGCGCTGAGCGTTGCTTAACCCGGGCGCGGGCGCTTCTTCGATTACTTTTTGGTTGCGTCGCTGCACCGAGCAGTCACGCTCGCCGAGGCTTACCACATGGCCGCGGCCATCGCCGAAGATTTGCACTTCGATATGGCGCGCTGCTTCAACGTATTTTTCCAAAAATAGTCCACCGGATTTAAACGCGCTTTTGGCGATACGTTCGACCGAATGAAATGCAGAACTTAGCTCCTCTGCGCGCCATACCAACTGCATGCCGATGCCGCCGCCACCGGCCGTGCTTTTGAGCATCAGCGGATAACCGATGCGCGCGGCCTCTGCGATTGCTTCGTCCACATCAGCGAGTAGGCCGGACCCCGGAAGCAATGGCACATCGTTGGCTGCCGCAAGTTCACGCGCCGTGTGCTTTAGGCCGAAGGCACGCATTTGCGCCGGCGTTGGCCCAATAAACGTTAAGCCGGCAGCGGCGCAGGCTTGGGCGAAATCAGCGTTCTCCGATAGAAAACCATAGCCGGGATGGATCGCCTCGGCGCCGGTTTTACGCGCTGCTTCCAGGATGGCTTCGACGTGCAAATAGCTTTCTGTTGCCGGCGCCGGGCCAATCAGGATCGCTTCATCGGCGGCGACAACGTGTTGCGAGTGGCGATCGGCATCGGAGTACACCGCAACCGATGCGATGCCCATGGATTTTAGCGTGCGCGCGATGCGGCACGCGATGGCGCCGCGATTGGCGATTAAGATTTTTTTAAACATTTCTCGACTGCAACACCTTGTTTGCAGCGGGCCGTCCCGCTTGATTTCACAGGCTGGTCAGCGGGCCGTCCCGCGCAGCCATTATCGCACTCGGTTTAATTGTTAGCCGCGTCCCAAATTAACAACTGCACCGGCGTTGGGTTGTAAGCGTTACACGGATTATTGAGCTGCGGGCAGTTCGATATCAGACAAATGACGTCCATTTCGGCGCGCATTTCGACGTATTTTCCGGGTGCGGACACGCCGTCGGCAAAGGTCAGTTTGCCGTCCGGCGTCACCGGGACATTCATGAAAAAATTGATGTTGCTGGCGATGTCGCGTTTGCTGATATTGCAATGGGAATGAACGGCGGTGTGCAGGAATGTGTCGCGACAACTGTGCATGTATTTTTTCTCAAGCGCATAGCGCACGCTATTGCTTTCCGCCGCGCACGCGCCGCCTAAGGTATCGTGGCGGCCGCAAGTATCGGCGACGATGGTGAGCATCAAGTTACCTTCGCTCGATAGCAAGCGACTGCCGCTGGTGAGATACAGGCTGCGTTGTGCGCGAATCGTATCTTGTGCACTGTAACGGTCGGCGGGATCTGCCGCGCTGTAGAACAGGGTGTCGACCGCTTGGTTGCCCTGGAGATCGAGGATACGAAAGATTTGGCCGCGCTTGATTTCACGTAACCAGCCGTCGCCCGCCGCGAGCGTTAGGTCGTAGATCGCGGTTGCGGTTTTGAGTGTGCTTTCGATCAGCGCGCCGTTCATCGGTTCGCTCCTCGAAAATAGAGCTCGGTATTGTAAAAACCACGAGCGTTTTCAGGACAACTGATTCGACACGCATCGTTTAAGTTAACCGGCTCGGAAAGCCAGGCGGTCACACTAACGGCGCCAGGCTTATATTCGGTGGAATCCGTCAACGGATGAGGCGCCGTCGAAAGCGCGACCAAACAATTCATTTCGAAACGTAGATCCACCGCGCTGCCTGCCTGAGAATGGTCGGGGACGTAGTGAAACAGACCATCGTCATCAACCCAAACCTTGCTAAAAAAATTCACGGTTGCAACCATATCCCGTGCGCCCAAACCCCATTTCGCCAGCTCGATCAGCAGTCCATCGCGGCCGCTGCGATACATTTCATTGCGCGCTTCTTGGTAACGGCGCACTCCAAATTTCATCCGAATATCCTCTGCGTTTGACGGCCCGCAAAGAGGATCGTGCCAGCCGAGGCTATCAGCGCTAATTGAACACAACACCCGTCCCATATCCGAGTAACAGACATGGCCTTTGCTTAGGTGTGCCGTGTGCTGCGCTTTCAAGGTATCCGCCATGTTGTAGCGTTCGAGTTTTTCTTCTTGATTGAAGAAAATCGCCGAGCAGTTCGCGCCGCCTGCCAAATCACTAAGGCGCAACGTCGTGCCGCGTCGCGCGATGCCGGACCAATGGGCGCCGCCGGGTATTAAGTCTTGCCATAAAAGTGCGTCGGCGGCTATTTCAGGCAAAGTGGCGATCATTCAAACTGTCCTTTCATCTTAGGAAATCCGCGCTGCGTTTTGCGTTAATTTACGTAGCATGTCGTAATCGGTTTTGATGCCTGAGGTATCACGGATGCGTTCCAGTATTGTGCGTTTCATCGCGATAAATTCCGCGGCAAGTTTCATATCTTGGATGCGCTCGCCGGGTAACGGCACCGGATGAATGCTATCGATACGCCCCGGCCGCGGCGCTAACACCACTACGCGATTGCCGAGGTAAATCGCTTCCTCGACGTCGTGGGTAACGAATACAATCGTGGTGTTTTCGATAGCGCGCAGATAGCGAATCAAATCGTGCATGACATCGCGTGTCTGCGCGTCGAGCGCGCCGAACGGCTCATCCATCAACAGTATCTGCGGCCGCGGCATCAGCGCGCGCGCAATGGCGACACGCTGCTGCATCCCTCCGGAAAGCTGATTTGGGTAGGCGCCGGCGACGTGCTTCAATCCCATGACGGCGAGCAGCGCGTCGGCGCGACCGGACGCAACTTCGACATCGGCGGACGTGATCTCACTGCGTTGGGCTTCAAGCCGGCGTGAGAACTTGATGTTCTGCATCACCGTGAGCCACGGATAGAGGCTGTAATGTTGGAACACGACCGCACGATCTACACCGGGGCCGTCAATCGGCACCGTGTCGATGTGCACTTGGCCGCTGGTCTTTTTTTCCAAGCCCGCGACGATGCGCAGTAAGGTGGATTTGCCGCAGCCCGACGCGCCCACCAATGTAACGAACTCGCCCGCTTCCACTGTGAGGTTGATTTGCTCCAGCGCTATCGTAGTTCCCTCGGCGGTCGAGAAAATCTTGCCCAGACTCGAAATATTGATGGACTTGGCCACGCCTATCTCGAATAGAGCCAAGGAAACGAGCGGCGATGAAGGAAGCGAAAGCCTTGATCCATCGCCAGGCCGATCGCGCCGATCAGCAAAATACCGGCAAAGATTTTATCGGTCTGCAAAAATCGTTGCGCCTTGAGAATCGCGTAGCCAAGGCCGGAGTTTGCCGCGACCAGCTCCGCCACCACAAGATAGGTCCAAGCCCAGCCCATGGTGACTCGCAGGGTGTCGAGAAGCGCCGGCTTGGCCGATTGAAACACGACCAGCGAAATTATTTCGCCACGCGTCGCGCCCATCGTTTGCGCCGCTTCGATTTGCTGCATCGGCACGCGACGGACATCTTCGGCCATCATCAACACCATCTGAAAGAACGTGCCGATGAAAATAATGGCGATCTTGGAGCTCTCGTCGATACCGACCCAAATCATCACCAGCGGAATAAACGCGACGGCCGGCATGTAGCGGATGAAATCCATCAGCGGCTCGAGCAACGCTTGAATCGGCCGGTAGGCGCCGATAAAAAGCCCCAGCGGTAATGCGATCACCGCGGAAAGCAGCCACCCGGCGCTGACGCGATAGGTGCTGATCCAAATATCATGTAGAAGATTATCTTGACTGAACCATTTGGCAATTCGCGCAACGACATCGGCCGGGCTGGGCAGGAATATCTTGTCAACCAAACCGATTGCGCTGGCGATCCACCATAGCGCAATTGGAAAGAGAAAACCGATGATGGCGAAACCCCAATATTGCCGAACGCCGAGCGACCCGCGAATCACCCAAATGCTTGAACCTAGAAACGGCAGTTGACCGCTGCGTCGGGGGCGCCACATCATGATTTTAATCAATTGCTTCATAAATTTTATGCTCACCCATTTGCTGAGTGGCCGCTACGGGGCGGATTGCACGGTTTTGGCGGCGCCGGGCGGCGTTGCAACTCGTTGCAATGGAACCACCATTGCGCCTCGCCGCGCCTTGCCCGGCACCCCCATAACCGCACACTTCCACCCCGTCCAACTACCGTTTCTAGGTTGAACGTGTGCCGGGGGTTTCAGCCGCGGCTGTGCTGAGATTGGGTTCCACGGGGATCACGCTTGCAACGAACCAAATCAGCGTTTGGCAACTTCACGCACCAGCGACGCATCGATGCCCTTGGCAAAATCCGGATTGCCTTCCATCAACTTGTTGTCGAGTAGAAACTTTGTGATAGTCGGTGCGACGGCAACTAAAGAGCCGGCGTTCTTTTCGTCCAACGCTGCAAGGCCGTCTTTTTCACCAAAGAATTTCGTTCCCGGTAAAAAGACCTGGTATTCATCAGGCTTCATACCAACGACCTTGCTCATAATTTCGGCCGCCTCGCCGGGCTTGGCGTGAATGAACGCCACGGTGTCGTACCACGCACGGATCATGCCGAGAAAATCTTTGCGCTTTTCTTTAATGGCGCTTTCTTGAGCAACAAGGAGGTCAGGAATGAGGCCTGGCATGTTCTTCGACGTGAACAGCGCTTTGCCTTTGCCACTCGTTTGAATTTGATTCACCCAGGGATTCCACACCACGGCGGCATCCACACGGCCGGCCAGAAATGCAGCGGCGGCGTCACCGGCCGTAAGATTCGTCACTTTCACATCGGCCAAGCTCAACCCATTCTTTGCCAACGCCGTCACCAACACAAAATGCGAAACACTGAATTCTTCCAAGGCGATGGTTTTGCCTTTTAGATCGGCGAAGCTCTTGATTTTCGGGCTCACCATAAGGGCATCGTTACCGGCTGAGTTGTCGTTCACCAGGATTGCTTTGATTGGGATGCCTTTCGCCAAGGGCGCCAAGGTATCGCTCCAGGTCTGGCAATTGGCATCGACTTGCCCGGCAGACAGTGCAGTAATCGAGTCGGTATAGTTAGCGAACCAGACGAGCTTGACGTTGGCGTTGTGCTTTTTGAAAAAGCCTTTTTGCTCGGCGACATACCACGCCACCCAGCCGGGCCAATCGCTCAGGCCGATCTTAACCTCCGCCAGCGCGGAAGGAACGGAGGAAAGGGAGAGCATGATAGCGCCAATTGCGCCGCAGAAAATACGTTTGAGTGACATGGAGATTCCTTTTCGGGTTTTTGCCAATGGGAGAGGGCGCCAGGTGCATTCTGATCGCAACCTCCCGGGCTTTTATCCCTCCGTGGAATCCCAGTTCATGGGACCGAACTGCTCTCGGACCAGACACTTCTTCGAAGCCGGAACCCTAGCCGTTCTTAAGACGCGGTCAATCTCGCACCTCGCCTCTCTGGCTGGATCAATGCAGCAACCGTGCCATGTCGTCGAAAATGCTGATTATCGCTGCAAGATCAGTTTGTTATGGCTATTTTTCAGCACCCGAAAACGGCCTGTGCGCGCCCCAGAATGGGGCTTTCGGGGACGCGATGCACTGTTGCTGTGCGTATATGATTGTATGAGTAGCGATCGCAGTTGACCACCCAGATCACCGAATCAAATCTATTGTGGCTGTGCATTCTCCATCGGGCGTTAGTTTTGCGCCGAGTCGATAGGTGTGGCCCGCTTCGATTGGTACGGTTATGTGTTTCAATTTGCCGATGTCGACTGTGCCCATGCCGACGAAGGTTCGCACGATGCATTCGATTTCCAGCGTAGGTTCGCCGGAGCTGACTTCGACCTGATCTTGATTTTCGTCCATTGCAAGGCCGTTCACTTTTTTGACGACCACCGCGGTGTCTATTTCCTTGCGCCGATCGTCGAAAACTTTATTTTTGATGAGGGCATTGTTCGCCGCCATTACCGGAAACGAGGCCATTGCGATTAACATAAGACTGATCGTAATGTAAATTTTTTTTTGTGTTTTCATCGCGTTTACTTTCGCGTTTATTCAACAACTACGCCCGAGAGATTTTCCTCGGGCTCGGGATACTTCATCTTTAATCCTTCGAGTGCTTGTAGTAACAAAGACGAAATAACTAAGCTCCGCTCGGTTTTCGAATTCGCCGGGATTACAAACCACGGCGCTGATTTTGTACTCGTCGCTGCAAGCGCATTCTCGTAAGCCTGCATATATTTTTTCCACAATTTCCGCTCGGCTAAATCGCCGAGTCGAAACTTCCAGCGCTTTGCAGAATCGGCAAGGCGTTCTTCCAATCGCGCTTTCTGTTCGTCTTTGGAAATGTACAAAAAACATTTGATGATGATCGTTCCGCTATTGTTCAACAATTTTTCGAACTCGTTGATTTGCCGATAACGACGCTCGCATTCCTCGGGCGAAATCCAGCCATGCACGGGAACAATCAATACGTCCTCATAATGGCTGCGATTAAAGATGACGATCTCGCCCTTGCCGGGTACCTGTCGGTGAACCCGCCAAAGATAGTCGTGCTCAAGTTCTTCCTCGGTCGGCGCCTTAAAGCTCGCCACGCGCACGCCAAGCGGATCGACGGAATTGAACACCTGGCGAATTGCGCCGTCTTTGCCGGACGTGTCCATGCCTTGCAACACCAGCAACACTTTGTGCTGATGTCCCGCGAACAATAAATCCTGCAGTTTGTCCAATTGCTCGTTCAGTGCTGCCAAGGTTTGCGCATCGCTCGCCTTGTCGCCGCTGCTCAAATGCCGCTCACCCGGATCCCAATCCGTTAGCTTGATCTTCATGCCCGGATTGGCCAGGTAACGTTTAGCATCGAATTTTTTCGCCATGGCCTAGCCCAATCGTTTGAGTTGTGTTTGTAAAGTGCTTAGCTTGTTTCCGAAATCTGCAACGCGAACTTTTTCCTGCTCGACCACTTGCGCCGGTGCGCGTTCTACGAAGCTGGCATTACCTAACTTGCCGTTCGCTTTGCTGATTTCGTTTTCCAGCCGCACGATTTCTTTTGCCAAGCGTTCGCGCTCGGCTACGACATCGATTTCGATTTTCAGCATGAGCTTGGCATTGCTCACTACCGCGATGGGCGCGCCGCGGGGCTGGCCTAGAGCCGCTTGCTCAAGGCCGCTTGGCGCGAAGCTCACGTCGCTTAATTTCGCCAGGGCTTTGAGGTAAGGGGCGAAGCCGATTAACTTTTCGGTATCGCCTTCCACCACCAGGGGCACCCGCTCCGCGGGGGACAGATTCATTTCGCTGCGCAAAGTGCGGCTGGCGTTAATCAGTTCTTTTAGTTCGGCAACCCAGGCTTCCGCTTTCTCGTCGATGCGGCTGAGTTCGGCAACGGGGTAGGGCTGTAGCACGATGGACTCTCCCGATCGTTCCGCAAGGGGCGCCACTTTTTGCCACAACTCTTCAGTGATGAAGGGGATGATCGGATGGGCAAGGCGCAGCACGGCTTCGAGGACGCGCAACAGCGTTCGGCGCGTGGCGCGCTGTTGCGCGTCGCTTCCTTGTTGCAGTTGAACCTTGGCGAGTTCTAAATACCAATCGCAATATTCGTCCCAAGTGAATTCGTATAGCGCGCGCGCGACAAGATCAAAGCGTAGCGCGGCGAATTGTTCGTTTGCTTCTTTTTCGGCGCGTTGCAGGCGACTGACGATCCAGCGATCGGCTTGAGAGAATTCCAGATAGTCACCGTTGCCGGCTACCGAGTCATGCGGCGCCACGCCAGGGGCTGGCCTCGGGGTACAGTCTCGGCCTTCGACATTCATCAGCACAAAGCGCGTCGCGTTCCACAATTTGTTGCAGAAATTGCGATAACCTTCGCAACGCTTGAAATCGAAATTGACATTCATGCCGAGCGACGCATACGACGCCATCGTGAAGCGCAGCGCGTCGGCGCCGAAAGCAGGAATACCTTCAGGAAATTCCTTTTTAGTTTGCGTCGTGACTTTCGGCTTGGTTTCAGGGCGACGCAAACCGGTGGTGCGTTTTTCCAATAAACTCGCGAGGTCGATGCCGTCGATCAGATCGACCGGGTCGATCACATTGCCCTCGCTCTTACTCATCTTTTTACCTTCGGCATCGCGCACCGTGCCGTGGATGTACACCGTTTTAAACGGCGCTTTACCGGTGAAATAGGTGGTCATCATGATCATCCGCGCCACCCAGAAAAAGATGATCTCGCTGCCGGTGACGAGCACATTGGAGGGCAGATACGTTTTCAGCGCCGGTGTTTGTTCCGGCCAGCCGAGTGTTGAAAAACATACCAGCGCCGAGGAAAACCAGGTATCGAGTACATCGTTGTCACGCGTGACATTTTTGCCGCCGGCTTTTGCTCGCGCGTCCGCCTCCGTGCGTGCGACATAGCAGTTGCCGTCGACGTCATACCACGCCGGAATCTGGTGTCCCCACCACAATTGGCGCGACAGGCACCAGTCCTGAATGTTCGTCATCCAATGGCGATAGGTCGCGATCCAATGCTCCGGCACGAATTCGATCTCGCCATTCTCGACCACTTCGAGCGTTTTTTGCGCGATAGATTTTTCGGGCTGGAAGGAGTGATTCGCCGGCGCCGGTTTATTCACCGCCATGAACCATTGGTCGGTCAGCATGGGTTCGATTACCGTGCCGGTGCGGTCGCCGCGCGGAACTTTGAGTTTGTGTTTGTCGACTTTGACCAGCAAATGTTGCGCTTCCAAATCCGCAACGACTTTCTTGCGCGCGTCGAAGCGATCGAGCCCGCGATAGTCAGTTGGCGCATTGTCGTTGATGACGGCGTCGAGGGTGAAAATATCGATCAATGGCAAACCGTGCCGTTGGCCGACGGCATAGTCGTTGAAATCGTGAGCCGGTGTGACTTTCACGCAGCCGGTGCCGTAATCGCGATCGACATAGTCGTCGGCGATGATGGGGATGGTGCGACCCGTGAGCGGCAGCGTGACGTGTTTGCCAATCAAATGTTTGTAGCGCTCGTCGTCGGGATGCACCATCACGGCGACGTCACCCAACATGGTTTCAGGGCGCGTGGTCGCAACGGTTAGCCCACGCAATTCCCCGTTTGGCCCGGCAACGAACGGATAGAGAATATGCCACAGATGGCCGTCTTCCTCTTCACTGACGACTTCCAAATCCGACACCGCCGTTTTCAGTTTGGGATCCCAATTCACCAAGCGCTTACCGCGATAAATCAAGCCATCTTCAAACAGCCGCACGAATACTTCGGTCACGACTGTCGAGAGTTTCTCGTCCATGGTGAAATATTCGAGCGACCAATCGGTCGAGGCGCCCAGGCGGCGCATCTGGTTGGTGATGGTCGATCCGGAAAACTGTTTCCACTCCCATACTTTTTCGATGAACTTTTCGCGGCCGAGCTCGTGGCGTTTGATACCTTGCGCTTCGAGTTGTCGCTCAACGACAATCTGCGTCGCGATTCCGGCATGGTCCGTTCCCGGCAGCCACAACGTGTTGGCGCCGCGCATGCGGTGATAGCGCGTCAGCGCATCCATGATGGTCTGGTTGAACGCGTGACCCATGTGCAAGGTGCCGGTGACATTGGGCGGCGGCAATTGAATGCAAAACGATTCGGCGCCGGGCTTGTAACCGGCGTTGAAATAACCGCGGGATTCCCACAGCGGATACCATTGGGCTTCGATGGCTTTCGGATCAAAGCTCTTGGCGAGTTCGGACATAGTGTTGTGTGGATGGCGCAATTAGACGGAGATTATAGCGGATGGGAAATGACGTGATCGCGGATTTTACCGGTATGCATCGCCACGAGCCGCATGGATCTTGCCTTTTGACGATGCATGTGCTGGAAGCCGCGCCGGCCTTGCCTCTGCAGGCAGCGTCGCAAGTGTCATTCCAGCGCGCCGGAATGACACTATTTGTTTTTACGCTCCGCCTTTTGGTTGAGTTTTTCCGCCAGCGCTTCGGCAATGACATCACCGACGCTGTTTATTAAATCGACTTTCAACTCCGTGCCGATTTGTTGTAGCGCGGTACGAACCGCGCGCTCGATTTGCGTGGTGAGGCCACGTTCGAATTGTGTGGCGATGCGGTCTTCGAGCTTTTCCAGCACGCGCTCGTAAATATCGGCGGCGAGGCCGTGCAGCGCCTTGTCAGCGGCACGGCTGCTCGTGGCAAGCGATTTTTTCAACGCCGGAATTTCGTCTTTGACGATATCGGTGAGAACCGGCGCATCCAGCGGCGCACGATCTCCCAGCCCGACGGCGCCGACGCGGTGACGTTTCAGAAGCGAGTCTACTTTTTGCAGCAGGGCTTCTTGACTTTGTTTTTTGGTGGCCAAATTTCGTAACGTTTGATTAAGTCCATCGCGATCGCGAGGCACTCAATCAGGCGTTCCTTTACTCAAATTGTGAGATTTAATCGCATAACCGCGATCGCGATAGAAACTGTAGCGTTCCCTTGCCGCAAGGCGATCGCCTTCGTTGAGGCTCACCACTTCGATCAAGCGTTGAAAGCGGCTGAAGAAGGGTGGCCATTCACTGCGTAAATTTACCAGCACCTGATCGTGCGTCAGGTCTTCGCCGCGGTGGTCGATGATGATCGGCGTTTCGGTTGCTATTTCCGTGCCGGCAATTGCGTGTGGCAGGAAACCGATCGCCGATGTCGTCCATAACATGTTATCGAGCTTGCCGGAAATATTTGTGTCCGGTGTAAAAACCAATACCTTAAGCTTGCGCTCGTAGGCCTTCGCGACAAGCTGACACACGGTGTGCAGCTTGTCGCTTACGTGGGTGT
The DNA here is from genome assembly GCA_031380185.1 of Pseudomonadota bacterium. Taxonomy (GTDB): domain Bacteria; phylum Pseudomonadota; class Gammaproteobacteria; order Burkholderiales; family JALYOK01; genus JALYOK01. The sequence continues at coordinate 4,797 of JANNFT010000034.1, read as the reverse complement.
AGAAATCTATTTGAGTCATTTGAGAGCGTGAAATGTGACGGTTGAAAAGTCGCGAGAAACCGACGCGCAATTGACTGCTCGAATGCTATCGCCACGGTCACCGGCCACTTTTTATTTTCACCCTTTACCGTTCACTTTTCACGCCTTGGCTCGCGCCATCAAAAAATGGCACAACAATCCAACCGGTCGCCCGGTCGAGCCTTTTTCCCGACCGGATTTATATGCCGTGCCCGCGACATCGAGATGGGCCCAGTCGAATTTTTTCGCGAAGCGCGCGAGGAAACACGCGGCGGTGACGCTGCCGGCCGGACGTCCGCCGATGTTCGCCATGTCGGCAAAGTTGCTGCGCAGTTGCTCTTGATAATCATCCCACAGCGGCAAGCGCCAGACTCGATCGTGCGCCGTATCCCCGGCTTGGATAATTTCTTCGGCGAGCGCATCTTTATTCGCATACATGCCGGAGGCGACGCTGCCAAGCGCAACCACGCAGGCGCCGGTAAGCGTGGCAATGTCGACCACGGCGCTCGGCTGATAGCGTTCCGCATAGGTCAGCGCGTCGCACAAAATCAAGCGGCCTTCGGCGTCGGTGTTCAAAATTTCTATTGTTTGGCCAGACATGCTCTTGACGATGTCGCCGGGACGTGTGGCGTTGCCGTCGGGCATGTTTTCGCAGGTCGGAACCAGGCCGACGACGTTAAGCGGCAGCTTCATTAGCGCGATCGCTTTCATTGTGCCGAGCACGCTGCCGGCGCCGCTCATGTCGTATTTCATTTCGTCCATATCCGGCGCCGGTTTGATCGAAATACCGCCGGTGTCGAAGGTGATGCCCTTGCCTACCAGCACCGCGGGTTTGTCGCCTTTCTTGCCACCGTTGTGCTGCAGAATGATGAACTTCGGCGGATTGCGGCTCCCTTTCGAAACCGACAAGAACGAACCCATGCCGAGTTTTTCCATGTCTTTTTGTTCGAGCACCTCGACTTTGAGGCCGTGGGATTTGCCCATTTTTCGCGCGGCATCGGCGAGGAAGGCCGGCGTGCAGACGTTCGGTGGCGTGTTGCCCAAATCTTTTGCATAGGCGATGCCGACGGCCATCGCTTGGCCGGCGCGCAAGGCTTCTTCTACCGCAGCCTGCTCGGCCTTGCCGCTCACGGTAACGGCAATGTGCTTGAGCGCGGCTTGATGGCGCTCCGGCGTGCCTTTGAAGTTTTCGAAGCGATAGGTCGATTCGCCCGCGATCAACGCGATGTGCTCGGCCTTCCACGCTGCATCGCGGCCTTTAACGGCTGTTTCTAGCAGGTACAAGGTAGCATCGACCGAACCGGTTTGACTGATCGCCTTGAGCGCGGCGCGGATCGCTTCGCGATAGGCTTTGTCGCCGAGCTCGCTTTCTTTGCCCAGGCCAAGCAGCAGTATACGTTCGGCCGCGACGCCCGGCACATGGTGTAACAAGAGTGTGCTGCCCGCTTTGCCGTTCATGTCCCCGCGTTTGAGAATGGCGCCGATATGCTTCTTTGACGCCGTGTCCAGGGCGGCAGCACTCGCCGAGAGCTTGGACGATTCATAGACGCCAATGACGATACACGCTGTCTTGGCTTTTTCCGGACTTAAACTTTTTGTGCTAAATTCCAACTTCCGCTCCTCGTTCGACGACATTAACTGAATCCCCCGATTATCGCCATTGTGCTAACGAAAAGTCAAAGCGCGTTTTATATATGATTTTCGGCCGCAGCCTCATTCGCGAGTTTGGCCAAGTCGCGTTGACGGTCGGCGCGGTGCTTCTCGCCATCACATTCACGACCCAGATTATTCGCTTACTCGGCAAGGCCGCCGGCGGAAGCTTGCCGGCGGATGCGGTTATGGTGATGCTTGGTTTTGGCGCGCTCAACTACTTGCCAATCGTTATTTCCTTGACGCTATTCATTGCCGTGTTACTGACACTGTCGCGTTGCTACCGCGATTCCGAAATGGTGGTCTGGTTCGCCAACGGGAAAAGTTTGCTTGATTTCGTTAGACCGGTTTTTTTGTTCGCGCTCCCGTTGGTGCTCACGGTCGCGGGATTGAGCTTATATCTGTCGCCGTGGGCGCTGAAGCAAAGCGCCGAATATGCCAATTTGCTCGATGCCCGCAGCGACGTATCGCGAATTTCCTCCGGCGTATTTCGCGAATCGAAGAATGCGGATCGCGTGTTTTTTGTCGAAAGCGTCGATTTGCAAAGTAACAAAATCGAAAATGTTTTCGTTCAATCCGTGCAACATCAAAAGTTGGGCGTGGTGGTCGCGGAAAAAGGGTTTCAGGAAACGCACGAAAACGGCGATAAGTTCATGGTCCTGCAAAACGGCCGTCGCTACGAAGGTACACCAGGTCAGGCGGACTACCGCATGGTCGATTTTGAGCGTTACGCAATGCGCATCGAAAGTCAGGCGAAGCGGAGTGGGGCGCCTAGCTCCAAGACGATGTCGCCGCAAGAGATACTGAGAGATCCAACGCCGGAGCGATTCGCCGAATTGCATTGGCGCATCGGGTTGCCCATGAGCGTTTTGATCCTGTCGCTACTCGCTATTCCGCTAAGTTACGTCAACCCGCGCGCCGGTCGTTCCGCTAATCTCATTCTCGCGATTCTGATCTACATGACTTATAGCAACTTGATGAGCATCGCCCAGGCTTGGGTGGCGCAAGGAAAGATATCGCCGCTGGTCGGTTTGTGGCCAGTCCACGCGTTGATGGTATTGATACTTTTTGTATTGTTTTTCCGGCGAATGAATAATCGCAGGGGATGGGGATTTTCATTTTGAGCGCGGCGATGCCGAGGGATGTGAGCCGAGTCGCATCGATTTGCTCTGCGCACCGATTCTGGTTTATCCTTAGCGCCCCTTGGGATTGATTGCCGGTCAATCTACAGCAGACTCGGAGAGGTGGATGAGCGGTTTAAGTCGCACGCCTGGAAAGCGTGTTTAGGTTAATAGCCTAACGCGGGTTCGAATCCCGCCCTCTCCGCCAGAAAAAATCAGGTTAGGCGTCCTACCAAGACTTGATTTGACAGACATGGCAATTGCAACCTGAACGCCGGCGGCTCAATTGGATCGTTTGGTGATGTCATGTGGCTCATCCGGCTCGATGATCGTTTTTAACTCGAAATAATTCTGCCTCGGTGAGCCAATCCGAAATATTTCAAGATAGCCGCTGCGGCCGCTGCTCGCAGAGCAAAGTGCGCCAGAAGCTTCATGCCCTGCATGATTCGAGACGAGCATTCCCGCGTAAAGCTTAAACTGATAAAGTTCACCCGGTGTTAGGAAAAAATTCCTATAACGCTTGGTCTTCAAGAGCAATTTGGGTGATCGTTAGCTGCGATATCCGAGGAGGAAGAACGTGTCTGCGCCAAGCACTTCACAGTAAGCTAACGAATTCAACGAGAACTTAAACAAGATGGCAAAGGCGGCCAAGCACAAGAAAACCACCATAAATGGCTCGACTGATATTGGCTTCGAGGCCAAGCTCTGGGCCGCTGCCGACGCGCTGCGCAACAACATGGATGCGGCGGAATACAAGCACGTCGTCCTCGGCCTCATCTTCCTCAAATACATTTCTGACGCGTTCGAGTCCAAGCACGCGGAGCTCGATGCCCAGCGCGCGCAGGGCGCCGATCCCGAAGACCCCGACGAGTACCGCGCCGCCAGCATTTTCTGGGTACCGAAAGAGGCGCGCTGGCAGCACCTGAAGGCCAGCGCCCCGCAGCCCACCATTGGCACGATAGTGGACGATGCGATGGCCGCGATCGAACGCGACAACCCCTCGCTCAAGGCCGTGCTGCCGAAAGACTTCGGCCGCGCCGGCCTCGACAAACAGCGACTAGGGCAAATCATCAACCTGGTCAGCGACATCGCATTCAACTCCCCTCGCCCGCCTGCGGGAGAGGGGGCGGGGGTGAGGGTCGACCGCGCCAAAGACACCCTAGGCCGCGTCTACGAATACTTCCTCGCACGCTTCGCCAGCGCCGAGGGCAAGAGCGGCGGGCAGTTTTACACGCCCTCCAGCGTGGTGCGCGCGCTGGTCGAGATGCTCGCACCGTACAAGGGCCGCGTCTACGACCCCTGCTGCGGCTCCGGCGGCATGTTCGTCAGCAGCGAGAAATTCATCGAGGCGCATTCAGGAAAAATCGGCGACATCTCCATCTACGGGCAGGAGTCCAACTACACCACCTGGCGCTTGGCCAAGATGAACCTTGCCATCCGCGGCATCGACGCGCAAATCGCCCATGGCGACACCTTCCACAATCACGGCCACCCCGACCTCAAGGCCGACTACGTGCTGGCCAACCCGCCCTTCAACGACAGCGACTGGCGCGGCGCGCTGCTGAAAGACGACAAGCGCTGGGTCTACGGCGTGCCGCCCGCCGGCAACGCCAACTACGCCTGGGTGCAACACTTCATCCATCACTTAGCGCCCACCGGGCTCGCCGGCTTCGTGCTCGCCAACGGCTCGATGTCCTCCAACCAGTCCGGCGAAGGCGAAATCCGCAAGGCCATCATCGAGGCCGACCTGGTGGACTGCATGGTCGCGCTGCCCGGCCAGCTTTTCTACTCAACGCAGATCCCGGTGTGCCTATGGTTCCTCGCGCGCAACAAGTCCGGTCGTCATTCCCGCGCAGGCGGGAATCCAGTGTCTTTCAGAGACCGCCGCCGCGAAACCCTATTCATCGACGCCCGCAAACTAGGCTCCATGGTCGACCGCACCCATCGAGAGTTGACCGACGACGACCTAGCCAAAATCGCCGGAACCTACCACGCCTGGCGCGGCGAC
>JANNFT010000508.1:0-8718 GCA_031380185.1 Pseudomonadota bacterium | reverse complement strand
TCGCCGTCGAAGTCGGCGACGCCGTGGTCCCCGCGCTGCAAAAACGCATGATCCGCGCCGCGCGCCTCAAGAACAAAGCGGTCATTACCGCGACCCAAATGATGGAGTCGATGATTTCAAGTCCGGTTCCGACGCGCGCGGAGGTGTCCGATGTGGCCAATGCGGCGATCGATGGCACCGACGCGGTCATGCTTTCCGCGGAAACGGCCGCCGGTCAATTTCCGGTAGAAGCGGTCGCGGCCATGGTGCGCGTTCTGATCGAAGCGGAAAAAGAAAAGCTCGACGTGTTAGATCGTCGCGCGCTGACTCACGCGGATAATTCCGGCGTCGAAGGCGCGATCGCGCACGCCGCGATTTTCACCGCGAACCGTTTGCCGGTGCGCGCCATCGCGGCGCTCACTCATAGCGGCAAAACCGCGCTGTTGATGTCGCGCATGAATGCCGATGTGCCGATCTATGCACTGTCGCCGTCGATTGAGACACGCCGCAAAGTCACGCTGTTTCGCGGCGTTTATCCGGTACGGTTTAAACACTCAACGGTCGATCCGGAAGAAATCATGAACTTGGCGCAAGAACATTTATTAAAGCGAGAGGCAGTCAATGCGGGCGACTTGATCGTCCTCACCATCGGCGAGCCAATCGGCAAGCCGGGTGGAACGAACACTATGAAAATCATTAGAATCGGCGAACACTCGATTTAGGATTTAGGAGCTTGGATTTAGGATTGAGGGGCACTGGTGAAATATGGTGAGCTTGTTGTTTGGCAAAAAGCGATGGATCTTGTAGAAAGAGTGTATGGGCTTACGGAAAAATTCCCGACGGAAGAAAAATTTGGCCTCGCCAGCCAACTTCGACGTTCGGCGGTTTGAATCCCCGCAAACATTGCCGAGGGACATGGCCGAAAATATACCAATGCGTATCTAAATCATTTGTCGATTGCAGGCGGTTCACTTATGGAATTGGAAACACTATTGCAAATTACTAAGCGCCTAGGCCTGATTGAGGGCGAGGCGCAAAAGCTGTTTTTATTCCAGACAGATGAGATCGGAAGGATGCTGTCTGGCCTCAGAAATTCTCTCAAACAGTTGCTCACCTAGCCTAAATCCCAGATCCTAAATCCCAAATCCTAAACAAAGGAGCAAGACATGCCACTCGTTTCCATGCGACAACTACTCGACCACGCAGCCGAAAATGGCTATGGGCTACCGGCATTCAACGTCAACAATCTTGAGCAGGTGCAGGCGATCATGGAGGCTGCGAATGAACTCAATTCGCCGGTAATCATGCAGGCCTCCGCCGGCGCGCGCAAATATGCCGGTGGGAATTTCTTGCGTCACTTGATTGAAGCCGCGGTGGAAACCTACCCACATATTCCGCTCGTCATGCACCAAGATCACGGCCAATCGCCGGCGGTATGCCTCACGGCGATCCGCGCGGGTTTTTCCAGCGTGATGATGGATGGTTCGCTGCAAGCGGACGGCAAGACGGTCGCCGAATATGAATACAACGTCGACGTAACGCGCGAAGTGACGCGAATGGCGCACGCCATCGGGATCACGGTCGAAGGCGAATTGGGTTGCCTCGGCTCGCTGGAAACGATGCGGGGCGACAAGGAAGATGACCACGGCGCGGAAGGCACAATGACGCGCGAGATGCTCTTAACCGACCCCAACCAAGCGGCGGAGTTTGTCGACCTGACGCAATGCGATGCATTGGCGATTGCGATCGGCACATCGCACGGCGCCTACAAGTTTTCGCGCAAGCCGACCGGCGATATCCTTGCGATCGAACGCATCAAAGAAATTCATAAACGTATTCCCAACACGCACTTGGTGATGCACGGTTCCTCCAGCGTGCCGCAGGATTTGCTCGAAATCATCCGCGAAAACGGCGGTGACATGAAAGAAACGTATGGCGTGCCGGTGGAAGAGATCCAGGAAGGGATCAAACACGGCGTGCGCAAGGTGAACATCGATACGGATATTCGCTTGGCGATGACAGCGGCGATCCGCAAATTCATGAACGAGAAAAAATCCGCATTCGATCCGCGCGACTATCTCAAGCCGGCACGCGAAGCGGCAAAGCAGATTTGCAAACAACGTTACGAGCAGTTCGGCTGCGCCGGCCAAGCAAGCAAGATCAACGCGGTGCCGCTGGAGAAGATGGCGGAGCGCTATGGCAAGGGTGAGCTCAAAGCCGTTATCCACTAACAGTCCAGGCGAAAAAATAATTCGCGGATTAATTTGGGCTGCTTCGGCGGCCCAAATTGTTTATAGTAGGCGCCTTCATCACATGGCTCGCTCGTATGCAACGTAATTCGCTATTCTTTGGTCGCGTCCAGGGATTTTTCCGTAACGGTCTCGACCTCGTCGAATTCCTGGGACTCTTGGTCATTGGCTTCGCTACTACCGTGGCGATGTATCAAGAAGTTTTGATCATGATGGCGGCGCAGCGCGTTGCACTTACGGATCTGCTGCTCATGTTCTTATTTTTAGAAGTTTTGGCGATGATCGGTCATTACTTTTCGTCTGGCCAATTGCCGGTTCGATTTCCACTCTACATCGCGATGGTTGCGCTAGCGCGATATTTAATCCTAGATGCCAAGGAGATTAGCGAGTGGCGCATGCTTGCGGTGTCGGGATCGATTCTGCTGTTGACGCTCGCGGTGCTCGCCGTGCGTTACGGCCATGTGCGATTTCCGTACGAGCAAGACGGCGATAGCAAAAAACCTTATGTGAAGGAATAATGTGTAGGGTGCATTTATGCACCGTTCCATTCAATGGCGCCTAAATGCACCCTTCTACAAATAATCGAACTATGCCAGCAATGTTTGAATCCAATATCCAAAGTTTGCCGTTGATTGCGCGCGGCAAAGTACGCGATATCTACGCCGTTGGTGATGATCGGTTACTGATCGTCACCACCGATCGGCTCTCGGCCTTCGATGTGGTAATGCCTACGCCAATACCCGGCAAAGGTGAAGTGCTGACCAAACTCGCGAACTTTTGGTTCGCCAAACTGCAGCACATCGTGCCGAATCATTTAACCGGGACCTTGCCGGAGAGCCTTGTGCAGAGCGGCGAACGAGCACAAGTGGCCGGACGGGCAATCGTGGCGCGGCGTTTCAAGGCATTGCCGATAGAGGCGATAGTACGCGGCTATATCGAGGGCGGCGGCTGGAAGGAATATCAGGAGAAAAAAAGCATCTGCGATATCCCGCTGCCTGCCGGATTGCAACGAGCGCAACGACTTCCCGAACCGATATTCACGCCATCATCGAAGGCCGAAACCGGCAATCACGATGAGAATATTTCCTTCTCTGTAACGGAAAAGCTGCTTGGCCCTAAACTCGCCGCGCAAGTGCGCGAAACCGCAATTGCGTTGTATCGCGAAGCAGCCGAGTATGCATTGACGCGCGGCATCATTATCGCCGATACCAAGTTCGAGTTCGGTCTCGACGAAAATGGAAAACTGTTCTTGATCGACGAAGCGCTGACACCCGATTCGTCGCGTTTCTGGCCACAAGACAGCTACACGGTCGGCAGCAGTCCGGAAAGCTTCGATAAGCAATTCGTGCGCAACTGGCTCGAATCGATCAAATGGAACAAGCAACCACCGGCGCCACCGCTGCCGACCGAAGTCGCGGAGAAAACCGGGGCGAAATATCGCGAGGCGCTGACTCGGTTGACTGGAAATAGCGTCGTCGAAACGTTGTGATTCTGAGCGTGCCTTCAACCCCGGACTTGATCCGGGGGAAGAATCTGCTTTGGCGATGGTAAAAAAACACATCCTTCACTTCGTTCAGGAGAACATTTTGGAGATCGTTTTGACGCGAATTTCTTCTACGGCCAACACCCGAAGACGCGCATGGATATTGCCGTTACAGGCAGTCTTGTGCAGCGTATTGCTTGCCTGGGGCAGCGTATCGGCGTACGCGGTTCCCACCATCGGCGAGCCGGCTCCACCTTTGCAGGGGTTTTTGTTCGACGGCACGCCGTTCGATCTCAGCGACTACAAGGGCAAAGTCGTGTTGCTGAATTTCTTTTCCAGTTACTGCAAGATTTGCGCATTGGAAATTGGCAACGTCGAAAACTACTACGAGGAATTCAAACTTGCTGGCTTGGAAGTCATCGCTCTGAGTATTGACCGCGCAGAAGACAAAGAGCGATCCGGCCGCATGGCGAAGAACTACAATTTGCCCGGTGGCATGGTGACCGATTTAGTCGTAAGCGGATTCGAAAAAAAGTATCCGACGCCGACCTGCTACGTGTTCGATCGTAAAGGCGTGTTGCGGGCGAAGTATACGGGTGCAAAACAACCGCAATTTTATCGCGCGGTGATTGCGCCGCTACTCAAGGAATAGTTGTTGGGCATTTGCGCCAAACTCGTTTATTGCCCGAGGTTGAATTCCATGCGACGGTTCTGCGCTTTACCCTCGGGCGAATCATTGGATCTCAGCGGCTTGGCGTCACCATAGCCTTTCGCCGTTAACATCGCCGCATTCACGCCAAGCTTCACCAACGTTTCCATCACTAAGTTGGCGCGCTCTTTCGAAAGTTTGATGTTGCTCGCCGGGTTGCCGGCGTTATCGGTGTGGCCGCCGATCTCAACCTTAGTTTCGGCCAGAGCGCCATTCAGCGTGGCAGCGGCTTTTTTCAGGATTGCCATATTGTCAGCAGAGATCTTGGCGCTACCGCTTGCATAATGAATCACGGCGAGGTTCAAGGCGCTAACCAAATTGTCACCGTTGCCGTTATCTGCCGTGGCCGTGGCGCTGCTTGCCAATACTTGAGCAACCGATGTTACGTTGAACCTATCGCCGAATATTGACTTCAATTTGCCCATTAAGCTATCGATTTCGCCTTGTGCTAACGAGCCATCGAGCGTGATGTTTTCACCGTCGAGGGTGAGCTTCGAGCCGGATATCGACTTTAACTCCGGCAGGAAATTCGCGAGCATGCCAATCCAGTTTGCGCCTTTGGCGGTGCTGTCCACACGGATGTCACCGCTTGCGCTGCCACCAAACGCGGCCGTGATCGCAGCCGAAACCGAGCTTTTCGCGTCAGCGTCGGCAACACTGCCGTTGTAATAGATCTTGCCGCCGTCATTGTTAAAGATAAGTTTAGAATTCGTCGGTGCAGTGGCGACCGGCATAGAGGCTGGCGCTTCCGCCACGGGCTTCGCCGGTTCAACGGCGGGAGCAGGGGCTTGCGCCGGTTTACGCATGGCGCACCAACCGAGGAAAAGAATTAGCGGAATTAGCAGCCACCACCACTGAAATCCTTTCGATTCGGCGGCGCGCCGCGCCGGAACGGGCGTGTGATAGGCGGGCGCCGGTGCGGGCGCCGCAACGACCTCCACCGTCGCCACACCGAGGTATTGGCTGATGGCAGGCGGAATGGCGCCGGGAATGGCGCCGTCGGGCGTCAACGCCCGTACGATTTTCGGCAGCATAAAGGCCAATGCAGAACCGATCGGCGCACTCGGCAAACCGGTTTTCGCTGCGACTTCTTTGACTAAATTTCCGCCGATCACATTTTCCAACTGAACCGGATTGATCGCCTGCGGTAGGCTATTGCCGCCGAGCCAGGAGGATGCGATGCGCGCCGAGTCTGTTCGCTTGAAGAGGTCGAGAAATCCCGCTAGGCCGTCGGTTTGACGGTGGAACATGGCGTTAAGCAGGGCACTAAGAATCCAAGCGGTTTTATCGCCGAGGCCAAACTTGGCGGCCGCTTCTCGAATCAGCATATCAAACATGTTTTTCTACCTCCGTGGACATTGATTGATTGCAAAAAACGACAAATTAATCTTCGAGTGTCTGTAGAAACGCGTCGCCCAGTGTAAATTAGCAATCCTTAGAACGCTAGAAAAATTACGCCAGCAGCGGAACATGCTTATCAAAATAGGCTGCTCACTATCTTCAACGCGAGTAGGAGCAATAGGCACCCAAAGATCTTTTTCAACGTCGCTACCGGGAGCCTGTGAGATAAGCGCGCGCCGAACGGCGCAACCACAGCGCTCGGTATAACGATCGCCAGGCAAGCCGGTAAATACACGAATCCCAGACTGTATTCTGGCAAGCCGGGAATGTGCCAGCCATTGACGATGTAGCCAATCGTACCGAACAGCGCAACTGGAAAACCGATGGCCGCGGCGGTGCCGATGGCGCGATGCATCGTCACATTACACCACGTCATAAACGGAATCGAAACGGCCGCGCCGCCAACACCGATCAGGCTGGAGATGGCGCCGATTAAGGCGCCTGCCACTAGCATGCCGCCGCCACGCGGCAACTCGCGGTTGGGTTTGGGCTTGGCGTTGATGAACATCTGCGACGCGGTGTACAGCATGAAAACCGCAAAGGTCACTTTCAAAACCGATGACGGCGTCCGCGCCGCCACAAAAGTCGCCAGGAAGCCGCCGGCCAAAATCCCAGGCGTAAGTCGACGAACGATGGACCAATCGACGCTCGCCAATTGCTGATGCGCGCGAAAACTGGAAATCGATCCGAATAGAATGCTCGCCATGGATGTTCCCAGCGCAAGGTGCATGACGTGGGTCTCGGAAAAATGTAGTAGCTTAAATATCTCCAACAGGCCGACAATAATGATCACGCCACCACCGATGCCCAGGAGCCCGGCAAATAATCCCACAACGGCGCCGAGCGCCAGATACGCCGGTAGATATTCCATTGCGCTAGAGTTTACTAATGATGAAATCCCATTCTCTCGGCTCGATGGGTGTAATGGACAGGCGATTGCCTTTTTGCAGAATGCGCATCTGCGCCAACTCGGGATAACCGCGCAATTCTTGGATGCCTAGCAAGCGTGTTTTCTTGACGAATTTCACTTCGACGTTGAACCAGCGTGGGTTTGTCTTAGATGCCTTGGCATCGAAATACTTGCTGTTCGGATCGAACTGAGTTGCATCTGGATAGGCAAGTTTACTCACGCTCGCCAAGCCCGCAATTCCCGGCTCTTCGCAACTGGAGTGGTAAAAAAATACCTTGTCGCCCAATTTCATTTGATCGCGCATGAAGTTGCGGGCTTGATAGTTTCGAACGCCGAACCAGGCAACGGTTTTTTTGGGTGCTGCCGCGAGGTCGTCAATATTGACCTCGGCCGGCTCCGATTTCATCAGCCAATAAGACATACGCAATTCCAAATAAAAAGAGCGGCGACGCCGCTCTTGGAGCCTGTCGGAGTTAAAGAGTCGCAGCGAAAAAAGTGCTGAGCGCGGAAAGGTTTTGGCGATTTTGCCGGGCAATAACAGTGATTCTATTGCGTAAGAAAACGGCGAAATACGAGGTAGCCCTAGGCTAGCCTCATGGCCTGGGGCCATAAAACGCTCAGAGCCTTATGCGGTCAATTCCCTTTAAGTCCGGCAGGATCCTATGTTAAGCCCCCCGCATGTGCCGTTAGACCGGCATCTTGGACCCTTTCCTAAAAAGGGGTCATCTGCCCAACACCTTTAGGCACTTCCGCTTGGGAGCGCACACCGGCGTTGCTTAGGCCGACAACCGGGTTAGATGGCTATCGGGTCAAAGAATATATGGCCATCACGAACACCGCAGGGGACAAACCTTTGGTTTGCTAAAAAGCTACTCCGGCGCCTGTCTGCTTCGTTGCTCGGCACTCGGAATCCGTATGTACGTTGAGTCCATTGCGGTTCCCGCGCGCCGCGCGCCTCGCTTTCAGGCATCATCGCTGGGCTTTTTAACAAACCGGCAAAGCGAATATTTTTCCAATCGCTTCTAATAAAACCTAAAATAATTTATCTTGCGTATCCGCCAACGCTTCGGTAATAGTAGAACGCATCAGCGAAATCTTGCGCTTCATCTCGGCGGTATCAACGCCCTTGCCGACTTTACCACCGAGCAATTCGTGCGCAATGTTTAACGCGGTCATCACCGCGACACGCTCAACCGCCATCGTCTTGCCACCTTCACGAACCTCGGTCATTCGACCGTCGACGTAATCGACCGCCGCTAATAAATCCTTTTCCTCATCGGGCGAACAGGTGACCCGATAGGACTTGCCCATGATCATTACATCCAGGGTCTTGGTCTCGCCGCTCATATTTCCTTCTCAGGAATCTTCGCCAAAACGGCCTCAAGGCGCGTGGTCGCGTCAGCAATTTTTTGGCTCAAGCGCGTGTTTTCATCGGATTTCACCGCGAGTTGTTGACGCAGTTGCAGATTTTCGTCTCGTAGTTTCGCGACGACCTTAACCATCTCCACAACCTTATTTGAAAGTGCATCCAGGTCTTTTTCCATAGCGACAATTTAATTATAAAACCTTGTTTAGTCAAATACCTGCGAAGAACCGTCACGCATGCAAAGCCCCTCCCCGGCAACTCGTGTATAGTACCGCTAATTCATGGTGCCCGGACGCTTTTCTTGCGTTTGGGTTAAACGGGAAACAGGTGCGGATTTCATCCAAAACCTGTGCTGCCCCCGCAACGGTGAGTGAGTAGTCGCGTCATCAATCGGTCACTGGGCAATCTGCCTGGGAAGACGATGGCGCCCGCAACCGAAAGTTGCAACTCACGAGCCCGGATACCGGCCTGAATGCTTGCCTTAGCGCAAGCGTAGCGGAAATATCGCGGGGATGCGATACTTAGGTGAGGCCAAAATCCTTGTCTGCACTAACCATTGTCTTTAGCGATAGTTACCACTCCCTGGTATTTCCTTGTCTTGTTTCACTGTCAAGGAGATGA